>NZ_CP061307.1:1199947-1499947 GCF_018687895.1 Polynucleobacter sp. JS-JIR-II-50
CAGTAGTTAATGTGAGGTTGCCGTTAAAGGTCACAGCAGTTGTCGCAACGCCATTGCTAATTGCTAAGGAAGCCGCGCTGACTGCACCGCTAAAGGTTGTGCCACCGGAGTTGGTAATGGTGAGTGTGCCGATATTGGTGCCCACTGCCCCACCTACGGCTACTGCACCGCTAGTATTAATCGTCAGGTCGGCAGTACCACTGCTTGGACCAGTGACAGTAGTTAAAGTAATTGGGGTAGCTGCAGTAGCGCCTACAGTTAAGCTGTTATTAAGGTTAATTGCACCAGTTGTGATCTGACCGGTAGAAGTGCCACCGATAGTAGATGTTCCACCAATCGTTACAGCAGTATTGCTATCACCCAAAGTGATGAGGCCAGTACCTGCAGCAGTCACAGTACCGTTCACAGCAATACCACTTGGCGCAGTCGCTACAACACCGCCAGTGAAGTTGATCGTGTCACTGCCGTTACCTAAAGCAACCGTTCCGGTATTTGCAAATGTTGTGGCACCAGCGATGGTGTTGCTAGAACCGTTTATTGCAACGTTAAATGCATTTGCACCCGCGCTAGCGTTTACAGTCAATGCAGTTGCAACGCTCAGATTGTCATTGAAGGCAATCGTTGTTGCATCAGTGCTGTCGGCAAGAGCAATAGTTCCTGCTGAAACGGTGCCGTTAAATGTAGCACCACCAGAGTTAGTAATAGTCAGTGTCCCGATATTGGTGCCCACTGCCCCGCCAACGGTAACAGTGCCAGCCGTAACAATCGTGAGGTCTGCCGTACCTGTAGAAGGGCCAGTAATGCTAGACAGGCTTATGGCATTAGAACGTGTAGACAATGTTCCGAGCGTTAAGCTGTTATTGAGGTTAATGGCGCCGGCAGTAATCTGACCGGTAGAAGTGCCGCCAATAGTAGAAATGCCATCAATCGTTACAGCCGTATCTGAATCACCCAATGTAATGACGCCGGTACCGGCTGCAGTGACTGTGCCGTTGACGCTAATTGCACTAGGCGCAGTAGCTACAACACCGCCAGTGAAGTTTATCGTGTCACTGCCGTTTCCTAAAGCTAGCGTGCCGGTGTTATTAAAGGTCGTAGTGCCGGCAATAGTATTTGTGCCACCATTAATTGCAACGTTATAGGCCGCTGATCCTGCCCCAACTGTCATACCGGTTGTGAGAGTGAGGTTGCCACTAAAGGCAACAGTATTGCTGGCAGTTGTACTAGTAATCGCTAGTGTGGCTGCATCTACCGTACCGCTGAACGTTGTGCCACCAGAATTACTAATGGTGATGGTTCCTATGTCTGTGCCAACATTACCTAGAACGCGCACTGTACCAACTGAGTTAACCACAATATTGGATGCGCCAGATAGGACTCCAGGCGTACTGGTTGCTGTACCTGAGATGGACTTCACTGATATCAGGCCCGGACCACCATTACCCAATGTCAGAGTGACGTTATCGCCTAAGGTAATTGCACCCAAGATGACATCAACGTTCGGGTTGTAATAGGAAGTATCAGCATTCAGTGTTAGGCCGCGATCAGCACCCAAGTCATAGCCGTTGGTAGGATCTACCGTGCCAATATTGGTATTACCTGTACCAGTAAATGCCAATGATTTGAGCTTAATAACTAGGCCGGCATTACCAGCAACGATATTGCCTGTGCCATTGTTAACATTAAAGGCATAAGTGCCATCAGCGGTTCCAGTTCCACCATTAATTGTTCCAGCAGTAACGTCTGAGTTTGTCGTATTGATAGTGACATCAGAGAACAATTGGGTTGTTCTTGATGAGCCCTTCAGATCAACTGCCCCAGTAGTATTAATGGCGCCATATAACTTATTGATACCTGTGCCATAAAGCGTGAAGGTGGTTAATTTAGATGAAGATGATCCGACTGCAGCCAAACTAATATAGCCAGAGCCATTGCTAATTCCAAGGCTAAACACGCCGGTGGTATCACCCAGCGTTACGTTACCGTTGCTAGAGCTTGTAATGCTGGAATTGACTTGCAACGGATTAGTACGAGAAGTACCCTTCAAGTCAATATTGCCAGTAGCAGTAATAGCGGATGGTAGATAGTTATCACCTGTACCCTGCAATGTAAGACTGCTAATAGCAGTTGATTGCCCTACTGTTCCACCAAAGGTGATGCGTGCTGTACCACTGTTGATAGTCAGGTCACGTGCGCCATTAATAGTAGCTGTAGAACCGCTAAATACAATTGCTGCATCAACTGAAGTCAGAGTTATGGCGCCAGTAGAAAGTGTTATTGGACCGGTATAGGTCTGAGTACCCACCCCAGAAGAAATATTGGCACCAATCGTCATGCCCGCAGAACCAACCAGCGCAAGATTACCCGTAGTAGTAATGCCGACAGAATTTACGCTACCTACTGTATATGCAGTTCCTTGGGTAAATGACACTACGCCAGCATTAGCAGCCAAGGTAGTAATGGCATTTGCTGAGCCTGTATTAGTCAGGGTGAATGTACCGCTACCCAAGAGCTCCAAACCAGACGCAGCCACTTTTTGTGACTGGGTAACGGTACCGGCAGAACTCAATGTGGTGTTACCTGTAGTAGTGAGGCCTACTGTATTAACCGTGCCGATCGCAAAGCCACTATTTTCTAGGAAAGAAACACTGCCAGTGCTACCCGCCAAAGTAGTAATAGCGTTGCTAGTGTTAGTCAACGTGTAGCTCGCACCTGTACCAAGCAGTTCAAGACCTGCAGCACTAATGGATCCACTAACGCCCTGAGTGACTGAGCCTGTTGTATAGAGAGTTAAATTATCTGAGCCAGTATTAAATGCACCGATAAACTCAATGCCGCCACTGCTTGCTCCATAGTTGTAGAGCTTGATGTAATCACTATAGGTGAATGTGCCTGCTGTGATTTTTCCAGTTGCACTGGCTGATCCAAAGGTAATGCTGCTAAATCCATTGCTTAGATAACCCAATTCAGTGTCATCGAGGTTTAATGTACCGGCTGCAGCACTACCCAAACCAATGGTTGTAGTTGCGGTCTTCGGTGCAATCGTGAGCGTAGAAGTACCTGAGATTGCAGCACCAAGGTTAATGGCATCAGTATTGATGGTTAATGTGTTAGCACCCATCGCAATAGAGCCTGAAGCTCCAGTAGTAAAGGTACCAGCAGTAATAGTTGTAGCACCCAAAACAGTAGTAGATGTGCCGCCGACTACTCCGTTCATGGCTACAGCGCCATTACCAGCATTAATCGAAAGTGTTTTAGCGGTACTGTTATTGCTATTTAATGTGCCATTAAATGTCACATTACTATCGGTGGTTGCTAATGCAGTATTTGCAGTAAGGGTTACCGCACCACTATAAAGCTGGGTGCCAGTTGTAGTGATATTGGCGCCAATGTTAGTAGTGCCAGATACTGAGAGATTAGTAACTCCTGAAATCGCACCATTAACAACCGCATTACCTGTAATAGCATAGACACCAGCGCCAACCAAGGTCGAACTATTAGTTGTTGTAGCCGCCGTGATATTTGTAGCGCCCAGAGCAACTAAGTTACCTACAGTACCAGTGAAAGTAACACTACCTGTACCAGCACCTATCGTCAGCGCCTTAGCTAAGCTAGAGCTATTTAAGGTTGTAGCAAAAACAATATTGCTATCAGTAGTATTGAGTGTTGTTGCAGCACCCAAGGTAACTGCATCGTTATACGTTTGCGCACCAGCAGTAGTTATAGAACCACCGTTAATTGCAGTCGTGCCGCCAGTATTGGTGGTTACGGATGCTGCTGATACCGCAGCACTAAATGTTGTAGTACCCGTAGAGTTAACGGCCAAGGCACCCAGTGCCTGACTTGATCCGACGGCACCGCTAAATGTGACGTTACCTCCAGCAGCTGAAACGGTAAGCGCTTTATTTCCATTGACGGTTCCACCAAAGGTAATGCCAGGAGTAACTCCTGTTGTAGTCAGAATGATGTAGCCATTAGCGCTGTTCGATAACAAAGTTGTCGTATCTGTTACGCTGCTGACACTAACGCCAGATGTGACGCCATTCAGACCACGGTTACCACCCTGACCAGTCCATTCGCTATATGCGAGCGGCGAAGTTGTCAAACCGCCTCGAAGACCGCCACCGCCACCACCAGATCCACCACCATCGCCACTAGTCGTGCTTGGACCAGCTGCACCGGCATAAGTACCAACAGATTGATAACGACCTGCATCCGCACCTGCTGTCACCCCTGCAGCTTGACCTGTACCGCCACCGCCACCTGCGCCGCCAGCAAAAATATAATCGGCACCACTTACGCCAATACGAATAACTGAAGCAGCGCCACCGCCACCGCCACCGCCCGACCAACCACTTGGGCCATCGTCACCACCGGTTCCACCATTACCAACGCCTAGAGCATTAGTGCCTCCGGCAGTTAATCCGCTAGGGGCTGAAACACTGGTTGTCCCGCCGCCACCAGGGGCAAGTTGCAATACCGTACCTGGTGTTACAGAAAGGGTCGCAATATAACGGCCTGAAACACCCGTGCTTGCGCCTATTTGACCGTCATCGCCACCCTTACCACCCGCACCACCCACCAACTCTACAGTTACTGAATTTCCGGCAATCGTTACAGTTTGCACAGACCCAGAATAGTTATAAGTTGTATTTAATGCGCTAGATCCAACTGAATTCAGAGTCGCATCGGCAGCTATTACCACAGGACCAGAATAGGTTTGAGTACCTATAGTAGTAATGTTTCCGCCAATTGAAATATCACCCGCAGTGGTAATACTCAAGCTGCTCAGGTTTGTCGAATTACCAATTGCAGTAGCAAAAGTGACGGGGCCGCTTGTTGAGCTAATAGTGAAGGCTTGAGCACCATTAATTGTGGATGTATTGCCAACAAACTCAATTGAGCCAGTTGTTGACGATAGGGTCACCGCATTAGTCAGTGTGATTGGGCCGGTATAGGATTGATTACCAGCTCCACTTGAAATATTTGCGCCAAATGAGATGCCGCCCGTGCTACTGAGCGTTAAATTGCCAGTGGTTGTCAAACCAACCGTATTCACGGTACCAACTGCAAAGCCGCTGTTCTCCAAGAAGGAAACAGTGCCAGTGTTACCTGCCAAAGTCGTGATGGCATTAGAGGTATTTGTGAAGGTATAAGCGCCGCCTGAACCGAGGAGCTCTAATCCGGCAGCAGCGATTAAATTGGATTGGGTTACTGTTCCAGCGCTACTTAAAGTGGTATTGCCACTAGTAGTCAGGCCAACTGTATTAACGGTACCAATATCGAATCCACCGTTATCCAAGAAGGAAACAGTACCAGTGCTACCTGCCAATGTAGCGATGGCATTACCAGTGTTAGTTAAGGTGTAAATACCATTGGCGCCAAGCAATTCCAAACCAACAGCTGCTACTTTTTGTGACTGGGTTACGGTACCGGTAGAACTTAGGGTGATGTTGCCTGTAGTGGTGAGGCCGACTGTATTCACAGTGCCGATCGCAAAGCCACTGTTCTCCAAGAAGGAAACAGTACCAGTATTACCTGCCAAGGTAGTAATGGCGTTACCAGTGTTGGTTAAGGTGTAGATACCACCAGTACCGAGGAGTTCTAGATTGGTGAGTGTTAATGCTTGTGACTGAGTCACCGTACCAGTTGAGCTCAATGTCAAGGTCGTTGCAGTCACACCATTTGTTGAACCGACTGTACCAATCGCAAAGCCACTATTTTCCAAGAATGAAACAGTACCGGTATTGGCTGCCAAGGTTGTAATGGCATTAGAGGTATTGGTTAAGGTGTAAGTACCGCCAGAACCCAAGAGTAAAAGACTTGGGCTGCTAATCAAATTAGACTGAGTAACTGTTCCAGTAGAGCTTAATGTCAAGCTAGTAGCAGCAGTAAATCCAACAGTATTGACTGTACCGATCGCAAAGCCACTATTTTCCAAGAAGGAAACAGTGCCGGTATTACCTGCCAAGGTAGTAATGGCGTTACCAGCGTTGGTTAAGGTGTAATTACCATTGGTGCCTAAGAGCTCAAGATTGGTAACGGTCAATGCCTGAGCTTGTGTAACCGATCCAGTTGAGCTCAATGTCAAGGTCGTTGCAATCACACCATTTGTTGAGCCGACTGTACCAATCGCAAAGCCACTATTTTCCAAGAAGGAAACCGTGCCGGTATTAGCTGCCAAAGTGGTAATGGCATTAGAAGTGTTGGTTAATGTATAAGCACCGCTAGAACCTAGAAGCAAGAGACTTGGGGTGCTAATCAAATTAGACTGAGTAACTGCTCCAGTGGAGTTCAGCGTCACACTAGTGCTAGCTGTCAAACCAATGGTATTGACGGTGCCAATATCAAATCCGCCGTTATCAACCAAAGAAACAGTGCCGGTATTACCTGCCAAGGTAGTAATGGCGTTACCAGTGTTGGTTAAGGTGTAGATACCACCAGTACCGAGGAGTTCTAGATTGGTGAGTGTTAATGCTTGTGACTGAGTCACCGTACCAGTTGAGCTCAATGTCAAGGTCGTTGCAGTCACACCATTTGTTGAACCGACTGTACCAATCGCAAAGCCACTATTTTCCAAGAATGAAACAGTACCGGTATTGGCTGCCAAGGTTGTAATGGCATTAGAGGTATTGGTTAAGGTGTAAGTACCGCCAGAACCCAAGAGTAAAAGACTTGGGCTGCTAATCAAATTAGACTGAGTAACTGTTCCAGTAGAGCTTAATGTCAAGCTAGTAGCAGCAGTAAATCCAACAGTATTGACTGTACCGATCGCAAAGCCACTATTTTCCAAGAAGGAAACAGTGCCGGTATTACCTGCCAAGGTAGTAATAGCGTTACCAGTGTTGGTTAAGGTGTAGATACCACCAGTACCAAGAAGCTCAAGTCCGGCCGCGATAATAGGCGCACCACTTGCTTGCGTCACTGATCCCGTTGTGTAGAGAGTGAGGTTATTGCTTCCAACGCTTACTGGAGCAATGAACTCAATACCACCACTACCTACACCATAGTTCAATAACTTAATGTTATCTAGGTAAGTGTATTCAGCAGCAGTAATTTTTCCAGTTGCCGTGGCTGATCCAAAGGTAATAGAAGAGAAACCGTTTGTCAGGAGACCAAGCTCAGTGTCATTTAAATGCAGGTCACCCGTAGCTAATGTACCCAAACCGATTGTAGTTGTCGCTGTTTTTGGCGCAATCGTTAGAGTTGAAGTGCCGGTAATTGACGCGCCAATATCTAAGGCATTAGTTGTAATGGTTAAGGCATTAGCCCCCATGTTGATAGTGCCACTAGCGCCAATATTTACGGTGCCGCCAGTGATGCTGGTTGCACCCAACACATTCGAGCCACCCACTGCCCCATTAATAGCTACCGTTGCTGTACCGGCATTGATACCTACCGTACGCGCAGAAGTATTGTCATAGCTATTGATAGTGCCATTAAAGGTGATGTTGCTATTCGTTGTTGAGAAAACAGTATTTTGTTTAATTAATACTGAGTTATTAAACGATTGAGTACCAACCGTAGTTACGGTGGGTGTATCAATAACAGTTGTACCAGCTGAGCCAGTTAAGAAACTGGTGCTAGTAATAGGCTGATTAATAGTAATGGTTCCGGAGCTATCCAATGAAACCACATTCAACGGCACTACGTTACCTACCAAGCCGCTAAATGTAATGTTACCTGTTCCAGTTTGAAGATTTAAATTCTCAGCCCCGGCCGTAGTTCCGTTTAGATTGCTCGAGAATGACAAGGCCTGGTTAGCAGTAATCATGGTGACGCTACCAGAGATGACTACTGGGTCATTAAAGGTAAATGTTGCATCCCCAACCGCAATCATGTCTGCACCAACCGAGATATTGGCACCATTGGTATCCAATACCAATGGATCAACCACATTCATGTTGGTGGAGATGGTGATCTGACCAGTAGTTGGTGAACCGATAGTCATGCCAGTGAAGCCATTCTTCAGATAAGCAAGCTCGGTAGCTGTGATATTTAAAACAGTATCGGTATTGTTATTAGAGCCGCCAACCACAATCGTATTACCGCTGGTATATGGCTTAATCACCAATGTCGATTGACCATAAACATCGGCTGTTGGGTTGAACTCATCGCCAAAGAAAGTTAATGCACCCAGACCATGACCACTACTACCCATTGCTGCGGTAGTAATCACACCAGTACCAGAAGTTAAGGTCAAGGCAATATTGTCACCAGTCAAAGGCGCCGCTAGAGTCAACGCTCTATTAGATGTGCTAGAACCGCCAGAAGTATTAATAGTTGTAGCGGCCGTCAATCCAATAGAGGTGCTTGATGTACCAATAGTAGTTGGGCCACTACTTGTAAATGCTCCAGCTAAAGAAATTGAGCTTGGCGCAGTCGCGGTAAATCCACCGCTAAAGGCAAATGTATCAGTGCTTGCATCTCCCAGAGTCAACGAGCCTGTATTACCAAATGCTGTTGCATTGGAGATCGCTGTTGAGGCCCCAGTAAAAGCAAGGTTATAGGCGCCTGATCCAGTGGTTAAGCTTTGTACACCGACTTGGCCACCAAAACTCACAGCACCAGTTTGGGACGCATCAATTGCAATCGTGCCTAAAGTATTCGCAACAGATGCAGTTGAAGAGATTGATAGGTTCTTGATAGTGGCATTTAAGCCTTCATTATGAGCATGATATGCGCTACCAATACTCAATAAATTAGATGATGGCGTCAATTGGCCTGCAGCTGTAGCAGACATTTTGAGTACATTATTTGAATAGATATTGAGAGTACCGTTTGTACCGTCATAACTATAGGTAATTTTGATGGTGACATACGCGCTACCTGATCCACATGATCCGCAACCAAATAAATCCACACCACTGGAGCCCCCAGGCTGTACATTTTTCAGATATAAATTGTCACCACGCAAAGTTCTTACTAGAATGCCGTCAGTGTAGTTTCCGTAAGAGAAGATGGTATTTAATCCACCCGAATCAAGGCCGCCAGAATTAACCATGTAATCAGCCTGATAGGTCCAAGTTTGACCCAAGTTAATAGTCATCTGGTAAGGATTGGTGCCGTTAGATGTAGTTACCCACGTAGTGCCACCGGATATATAACTAGTAGATGAACCATTTCCATTGCCTACGTCTGCTGCAGCATTAAAGCTTCCGGCACCCGTCTTGATAGAAAGCGTTAACCCGGCTGTATTTGCTGAAATACTGCCGTTTACTGTCGCATTGCCACCTGTACCTAAACCGGAAATACCGGATGTATTTCCGGTTGTATCAAGCGAAACGTTGCCGGCCATATTGACTGAGCTTCCAATAGTCATATCACCAGATGTTTGAACTGTGCCCATTACATTCAAGGCGCTTGGTGCAGAAATTGTCAAAGAGCCTAATACAGCAAATGTATCGCCAGTTTGACTATTAATTGTTAAGGTGCCGGTATTGTTAAATACCAAGCTATAAGAATTCGAACCTGTTGTACCAATTACACTAGTGCCGTTTGAGCCATTATTCAGAATAATGTTGTAGGCAGTATTACCTGTTACCAAACTTGTAGCAGTAATGACACCATTCGTTGTTATTAAACCTGCTTGACCAGTGGTTCCAAGCCCAAGAGCGCCAATACCATTTAATGCAGAATTCACATTGATTGCTGCAGAACCACTATTCAATGTCAGGTTTGTACTGTTACCAGTTACCGTATTGGATGTTGATGCGCCAATCGTGATAATTCCGCTTGCGGTAGTAATAGCGCGAGTACCGCTACCACCCAATACGATGTCACCATTGAGAGTTACTGGACCAGAACTGGTTGTGATGCTTCCTGCATTCCAGGTTAAAGGACCGCCAACTGTAAATGCCGCATTTGTAGAACTTGCAGCGGCAAGATCGTGACTCAATGTCATCGTATTGCTGGAGGTAAAGGTCACTGGGTCTTTAAAGCTAAGGTTGGATTGTGAGGTGATAGCACCTGAGTAGCCAACTCCACCTATCGTGATGCCGCTAAAGCCATCAACCAGATAGGCAATATCTGCAGTCTTCAGATTTAGGACGGTAGATATAGTGTTATCTGCGGAACCTAGATAAATACCTCTAGTCAGAGTCTTCGGAATAATTGCCAAAGCGCCTGTACCAGATAAATTTCCGCCTAATGTAATGACATCAACAGACAACGTTAAGTTATTAGCAGAAGCAGCCACAGTTGAGCTTGTGGTCAGCGTATTTGCTGTAATAGTCGCAGGTGTTGCAACGGTAACAACGCCTGTATATGTTTGAGAACCTGTAGTAGTAATGCTGGCAGCATTAATAGTGGTGGTCCCAGAAACAGATAGATTGGTCACATTGGAGAGTGCACCGTTAAATACTGCATTACCGGTAATGGCCAAAGCATTGGTGCCACCAGCTACTGTTGAGTTAAAGGTAGCGCTCGTGCCTGAGAGGGTAATATTGCCAGTTGCCAAAGTCACCGCACCGGTATAGGTTTGTGTGCCACTAGTGGTGATATCACCATTTAAGGTGATGCCGTTACCGGTAATTGCTAGAGTGCCAGAAGTAATGCCCGCTACGGAGACTGCTCCATAAGTACTTAATGTGAGGCTATTTGTGCCGCTAGCCAATGCACTACTTGCAGTAATTGAACCGCCGCCTGAAGTGGCTTTACTACGGATGGTGACTGGGTCAGTAAAGGTATAAGGCGTCGTGTAGTTAATCGCAATTGCGCCAGTACCTGTTGCGCTGCCAATCGTGATTGAAGCAAAGCCATCAGTCAAGCGACCTAACTCAGTATCGTCAAGCGCTAATGCACAAGCAGCGCCACCGCATGAGGTTGAGGTAATAGAACTACCTAAACCGATCGTCGTTGCATCGGTCTTTGGCTGAATTACGAGCGCTGCACTACCAGAGAGTGCGCCACCTAAGCTAATCGCATCAGTAGTTAAGGTCAATGCATTGCCGCTAGCCGCTAAGGTAGAGCCTGTAGTAATGCTAGAAGCGGAGAGTGTTAATGCAGCGCCTACGGTAGTAGCGCCGGCATAGGTCTGACCGCCACTGGTAGTGATGTTAGCGTTAATGGTTGAAGTGCCTGATACAGATAAGGCTTTATTAGCACCAGTTAAGGTTACGGTATCGGCTGTTGCATCACCAAATACTGCGTTACCGGTAATGGTAAGACCATAAGCACCAGTCACCGTATCTTTGAAGGTTGCTGTAGTTGCAGCTAAGGTGGTGTCAACACCCAAAATAACGGCATCGTTATAGGTTTGTGCACCAGAGGTAGTGACTGTAGCGCCATTGAGAGCTACGGTACCGCCCGCATTGGTTGTTACAGAAGCAGCTGTGACTGCGGCACTAAAGGTGGTTGCGCCAGTAGTGTTGACAGTCAAGGCACCAAGAGCGCCATCTGTTGCACCACCGACGATACCGGTGAAGGTCACGTTACCAGAGCCAGCAGAAACTGTCAGTGGATTAGCAGCAGTAGCGTAGCTATTGACTGTGGAGGAGAAGGCGACTGTACCGTTACTAGAGGAGCTATTCAGATTTACTGCAGAGCCAGTAATTGTTACGGCTCCGATATAAGCTTGATTGCTAGAGCTAGTGATATTGGCAGCAATATTCGAAGTGCCGGAGACACTTAAAGTAGTTATGCCAGAAATAGCGCCATTCACTACAGCGTTACCAGTGATAGCCAAGGTACTATTACCAACCCAAGTTGAACTATTCGTTGTTGTTGCTGCGGTAATCGCTGTTGCTCCTAGCGCAGCTGAACCGCCAACCGCGCCTGTAAAGGTAACCGCTCCGCTACCCGCAGCAATATTCAGTGTACGGGTAGTAGCATCGCTATTCAGCGTGCCGCCAAATCCTACGTTGCTATTAGTAGTAGTCAGGGTGATATTGGTTGCCAATCTCACTGCGCCGGTATATGTCTGAGTTCCTGTAGTCGTTACATTACCAGTCAATGTAATGCCAGTTGCATGACTTGTTGTTAATGAGATTGAAGCCAGGCCAGTTGAATTACCAAGAGCGCCGCTAAAGGTAATAGCCCCTACTCCAGCATCCACTGTAAATGCCTGAGCACCATTAATAGTGCTTCCAAAGCTGATGGCATTACCAGTTGAAGATGCGCCTTTAGATGAGGTATTTACAGCTGCACCCAAAGTCACCGCACCGGTATAGGTTTGTGTGCCACTAGTGGTGATATCACCATTTAAGGTGATGCCGTTACCGGTAATTGCTAGAGTGCCAGAAGTAATGCCCGCTACGGAGACTGCTCCATAAGTACTTAATGTGAGGCTATTTGTGCCGCTAGCCAATGCACTACTTGCAGTAATTGAACCGCCGCCTGAAGTGGCTTTACTACGGATGGTGACTGGGTCAGTAAAGGTATAAGGCGTCGTGTAGTTAATCGCAATTGCGCCAGTACCTGTTGCGCTGCCAATCGTGATTGAAGCAAAGCCATCAGTCAAGCGACCTAACTCAGTATCGTCAAGCGCTAATGCACAAGCAGCGCCACCGCATGAGGTTGAGGTAATAGAACTACCTAAACCGATCGTCGTTGCATCGGTCTTTGGCTGAATTACGAGCGCTGCACTACCAGAGAGTGCGCCACCTAAGCTAATCGCATCAGTAGTTAAGGTCAATGCATTGCCGCTAGCCGCTAAGGTAGAGCCTGTAGTAATGCTAGAAGCGGAGAGTGTTAATGCAGCGCCTACGGTAGTAGCGCCGGCATAGGTCTGACCGCCACTGGTAGTGATGTTAGCGTTAATGGTTGAAGTGCCTGATACAGATAAGGCTTTATTAGCACCAGTTAAGGTTACGGTATCGGCTGTTGCATCACCAAATACTGCGTTACCGGTAATGGTAAGACCATAAGCACCAGTCACCGTATCTTTGAAGGTTGCTGTAGTTGCAGCTAAGGTGGTGTCAACACCCAAAATAACGGCATCGTTATAGGTTTGTGCACCAGAGGTAGTGACTGTAGCGCCATTGAGAGCTACGGTACCGCCCGCATTGGTTGTTACAGAAGCAGCTGTGACTGCGGCACTAAAGGTGGTTGCGCCAGTAGTGTTGACAGTCAAGGCACCAAGAGCGCCATCTGTTGCACCACCGACGATACCGGTGAAGGTCACGTTACCAGAGCCAGCAGAAACTGTCAGTGGATTAGCAGCAGTAGCGTAGCTATTGACTGTGGAGGAGAAGAGAACAGCGCTGTTGGTTGTAGTAGCAGTTGTAGAGGCTTTAACAACTACCGGACCTGTATAGGTTTGTGTTCCAGCCGTACTGATATTGCCACCGAGGTTAATGCCAACAGATGAGGTTAAGCTCAGTGTCGATAAAGCGTTAGTTGCACCAACGGTGGATCCCAGGCTAATTACACCGGATCCAGCATTGATTGTTAACCCAGTTCCTGTCGAGCTGGCATTAACAATCACAATCCCAGAAGCACCAGAACTCGGTGTTGGTGGAGAGCCACCCAAGTTACCACTACCGCCACCGCCGCCGCCACGATTGGCAACTGGATTGGTAACCGCTACATTACTAGCTGCTGCACCATTACCAGCATTAGTACCTCCGTTACCTCCAGCAGATAAACTCCATGTACCGCCGCCGCCGCCGCTACCATAGTAGTCATAAGCCCCGCTGATATTGGTGTAATATCCCTGGCCTCCATTACCGGCCAAAGTATCTGTGGCATTTGAACCAGCAGTTCCAGCACCGCCACCGCCACCGCCTGCGCTGTTATAAGAAGTACCGCCTGCGTTACCGTAGGTATAACTTAAGCCATCAGTTGCATAGGATCCAGCTCCGCCAGTTTGTCCACTGGTGGAATTGTTATGACCACCGCCGCCACCGGAAGCCCCAGCTACGCCATTAGCCTGTTTAGATCCACCACCACCACCGCCTAACGCTGTTAATGTACCGAAAGCTGAGGAACCACCATTGCTCGCTTGACCACCCTGTGCGCTTGAATATAAACCACCACCGCCAACGCTAACAGCCAAAGCGGAACCAGATGACACTGCATAAGTTGTGTAAATGACGCCGCCACCGCCGCCACCGCCGGCGCCATCGTAGCCACCACCACCGCCGCCACCAACAACCAACACTGTGGCTGTTGTTGTTACTGATGGAGTCCATGAATATGCGGCTGTTCCAGAGTTATATGAAACAGTAATACCGGCTGGCTGGGAACCACTTCCAGCAGTGTATGAAGTGCCGTTATATAGATATGTGCCACCGCCCAAGAACTGCAAGATCATATCTACAGAAGCAGAGCCGCCCTCGACCTTACCTGTAATGTTGACGTCACTATTGGTGGTAACCAAATTAATGTTGGCGCCAGCCAGGAAAACGTTTCCGTTATAAGTCTGAGCACCGATGGTGGTGATGTTGCCACTTAAGGTAATACCAGTAGCGTGTGTAGTTGTTAGTGTGAGTGAAGACAGAACACTTGAGCCCCCTACTACACCACCAAAGCTAATTGCACCTGAACCAGCGCTCACTGTGAAGTCTTTAGCACCGTTAATAGTAGAACCGCTACCACTAAATGTCACAGCATTATTCGTAGCAGCCAAGGTGATCGAGTTACCCAAAGTCACTGCGCCGGTATAGGTTTGCGTACCGCTAGTGGTGATATCACCATTTAGGGTAATGCCAGTACCAGTGATTGCTAGATTGCCAGAAGTAATACCGGCAACAGATACCGCACCACCGCTAGTCACGGTCAAGGCATTAGTACCAGTATTGAGCGCACTCGTAGCAGTGATTGCACCGCCGCCGCTGGTATTGCTGCGGATCGTCAGTGGATCAGTAAAGGTATATGGCGTGGTGTAGTTCACCGCAATCGCGCCAGTGCCAGTAGTGCTACCTAGGTAGATATTGGTAAAGCCATCTACCAAGTAAGCAAGCTCGGCATCATCGAGTTTGAGTGCGCCAGTCGCCGCGCTACCAATCGCAATCGTAGTTGCAGCAGTCTTAGGCTGGATGGTTAAGGTGGAGCTACCAGACAGGTTGCCACCCAAGGCAATAGCATCGGTTGTGAAGGTCACTGCATTGCTGCCAGCGGCCATCGTCGAGCTAGTAGTAATGCTTGATGCTGACAAGGTAGTCGCAGCGCCTAAACTCACGGCTTCGTTATAAGTTTGTGCACCCGTAGTAGTGATCGTGCCACCGTTAATCGCCACCGTACCAGCTGCATCGGTTGTAATGCTAGTTAAGTTCGTGCTAGCGCCTACTGCACCACCAAAGGTAGTAGCACCAGCAGTATTAATTGCTAGGGTTTGAGCGCCATTAACTGTTGAGGCCAGATTGATTGCGCCAGAGCTGCTGCTAGTCAGGGTTGTTGCAGCCCCCAAGGTAACCGCATCGTTATACGTTTGTGCACCAGTAGTAATAATGGTGCCACCGTTCATCGCAGTAGTACCGCCAGCATCAGTCGTTACTGAAGCGGCAGTCACTGCAGCACTAAAGGTGCTTGTACCAGTGGTATTGACAGTCAAGGCACCCAGTGCACCATCGGTTGCACCGCCTACTACACCGGTAAAGGTGATGTTGCCAGATCCAGCAGATACCGTAAGCGGATTTGCAGCAGTAGCAGCGCTATTGACTGTAGAGCTAAAGAGTACAGTGCCGTTACTAGAAGAGCTATTGAGAGTGACGGATGAGCCAGTGATCGTCACTGCGCCTGTGTAAGTCTGGTTGCTAGAGCTAGTGATATTGGCGGCAATACTAGAAGTACCAGAGACACTTAAAGTAGTGATGCCAGAGATAGCGCCATTCATCACGGCGTTACCAGTAATACCTAAGGTGCTGTTACCAGCAAAAGTAGCGCTATTAGTCGCTGTTGCTGCAGTAATGCTTGTTGCACCTAAGGCATAAGAGCCGCCAACCGCACCAGTGAAGGTTGCTGCGCCAGTACCAGCGGCAATGATTAATGTCCTGCCTGCGGCATTGCCATTGAGTGTTCCACCAAAGCTCACATCACTATTAGTAGTTGTCAGCGTGGTATTGGCGGTTAAGGTGGTGTTTCCGTTATAAGTCTGAGCACCGATGGTGGTGATGTTGCCACTTAAGGTAATACCAGTAGCGTGTGTAGTTGTTAGTGTGAGTGAAGACAGAACACTTGAGCCCCCTACTACACCACCAAAGCTAATTGCACCTGAACCAGCGCTCACTGTGAAGTCTTTAGCACCGTTAATAGTAGAACCGCTACCACTAAATGTCACAGCATTATTCGTAGCAGCCAAGGTGATCGAGTTACCCAAAGTCACTGCGCCGGTATAGGTTTGCGTACCGCTAGTGGTGATATCACCATTTAGGGTAATGCCAGTACCAGTGATTGCTAGATTGCCAGAAGTAATACCGGCAACAGATACCGCACCACCGCTAGTCACGGTCAAGGCATTAGTACCAGTATTGAGCGCACTCGTAGCAGTGATTGCACCGCCGCCGCTGGTATTGCTGCGGATCGTCAGTGGATCAGTAAAGGTATATGGCGTGGTGTAGTTCACCGCAATCGCGCCAGTGCCAGTAGTGCTACCTAGGTAGATATTGGTAAAGCCATCTACCAAGTAAGCAAGCTCGGCATCATCGAGTTTGAGTGCGCCAGTCGCCGCGCTACCAATCGCAATCGTAGTTGCAGCAGTCTTAGGCTGGATGGTTAAGGTGGAGCTACCAGACAGGTTGCCACCCAAGGCAATAGCATCGGTTGTGAAGGTCACTGCATTGCTGCCAGCGGCCATCGTCGAGCTAGTAGTAATGCTTGATGCTGACAAGGTAGTCGCAGCGCCTAAACTCACGGCTTCGTTATAAGTTTGTGCACCCGTAGTAGTGATCGTGCCACCGTTAATCGCCACCGTACCAGCTGCATCGGTTGTAATGCTAGTTAAGTTCGTGCTAGCGCCTACTGCACCACCAAAGGTAGTAGCACCAGCAGTATTAATTGCTAGGGTTTGAGCGCCATTAACTGTTGAGGCCAGATTGATTGCGCCAGAGCTGCTGCTAGTCAGGGTTGTTGCAGCCCCCAAGGTAACCGCATCGTTATACGTTTGTGCACCAGTAGTAATAATGGTGCCACCGTTCATCGCAGTAGTACCGCCAGCATCAGTCGTTACTGAAGCGGCAGTCACTGCAGCACTAAAGGTGCTTGTACCAGTGGTATTGACAGTCAAGGCACCCAGTGCACCATCGGTTGCACCGCCTACTACACCGGTAAAGGTGATGTTGCCAGATCCAGCAGATACCGTAAGCGGATTTGCAGCAGTAGCAGCGCTATTGACTGTAGAGCTAAAGAGTACAGTGCCGTTACTAGAAGAGCTATTGAGAGTGACGGATGAGCCAGTGATCGTCACTGCGCCTGTGTAAGTCTGGTTGCTAGAGCTAGTGATATTGGCGGCAATACTAGAAGTACCAGAGACACTTAAAGTAGTGATGCCAGAGATAGCGCCATTCATCACGGCGTTACCAGTAATACCTAAGGTGCTGTTACCAGCAAAAGTAGCGCTATTAGTCGCTGTTGCTGCAGTAATGCTTGTTGCACCTAAGGCATAAGAGCCGCCAACCGCACCAGTGAAGGTTGCTGCGCCAGTACCAGCGGCAATGATTAATGTCCTGCCTGCGGCATTGCCATTGAGTGTTCCACCAAAGCTCACATCACTATTAGTAGTTGTCAGCGTGGTATTGGCGGTTAAGGTGGTGTTTCCGTTATAAGTCTGAGCACCGATGGTGGTGATATTTGCACCAATGGTTGTAGCACCAGATACGGAAATACTCGCCACACCACTGACTATCGCATTAAATGCTGCAGCACCAGTCACGCCATAGGCGCCAGCACCTGAAATATTGGCACTATTAGTAGTTGTTGCTGCAGTGCTGTTAACTGCGCCCAAAGCAAGAGTGCCGCCAACGATTCCGTTAAAGCTTACCGCTCCTGATCCAGCAGTTAATGTAAGCGCCCTAGCTGATGTGGTGCTATTTAACGCGTTACTGAAAGTGATGTTGCTATTTGTGGTGGATAGCGTAGTCAAGGCTGAGCCAAGGGTTACTGCATTTCCGTAGGCCTGTGCACCTGTGGTGATAATACTGCCGCCATTGATTGCGGTTGTTCCTGTGACGGAATTTTGAGTAAATGTTGCTGCATTTACGGTGCTGCTAATGGTAGTTGTGCCAGTGCTAGTTAAAGAGATATTGCCCAAGCCTTGGGAACCACCTACTGCACCAGTAAAGGTGATCGTAGATGTTCCAGCATTTGCGGTTAATGCACGCGGTGTTGATGTGGCGCTATTCACTGTGCCAGCGAACTGAATAGCACTATTTGTTGTAGCGAAAGCATTATCCGCCGCTAATGTAACTGCATTGTTATAGGTTTGTGCGCCGGTAGTCGTAACACCTGCGCCTGTAAAGTTAGTTGTTCCGCCAGCAGAAGTGGTTAATGAAGCTAAAGCAGCAACTCCACCTACCCTTGCAACATTAATCGTTCCGCTGGTTGTTGTCAGGGTTAAGCCATAAGCAGTACCAGTAGCATCTACCGCAGCCAAAGTGATATCGCCAGTTGAGCTCGTGATCGTGCGAGCGGCGCCAGAAACTTGCAATCCGTTAGTAACTGTTATGCCAGCAGAACCAGTTGCAGTGAGATTGCCAGACAAGATGGTTGAACCCGATGTTGTAAATGTCACTGGATTAGCAAATGAAGATGCGGCTGCAATACTAATGTTGCCGCTTTGTGAGCCGCCGCCAATCGTTACGCCAGTAAATGTGCCGCCTAAAAGGGCCAACTCAGCAGAAGTGAGATCCAATGTAGGTGCGCCAGCATCGCTTGAGGCTCCAACGTTAATCACGTTGGTTGCCGTAGTTGGCTTAAGTGTCAATGTGCCAGTTCCAGCAATAGCTGCAGACCAATCAATTTCATTGCCGGTAAAGATGAGGTTACCCATTCCGCTCAAGGCTGAGGTAATCGAAATTGATCCTGTGCCGGCATTGAGGGTCAAGGCCTTACCTGCTCCAGCAATGGTTGCAGAGCTAGCTATAGTGATATTGGAATTACTTGCGCTGGTATTAACGGTTAAGCCTGCACCCAATGTAACGGCAGTATTAGCATCTCCTAGAGTCACAGCGCCATTGCCAGCAGTCACATTACTGGTGATGATCGAGCCGGCCAAGCTAAGGGTTGCTGGGCTACTTGGATTAAATGCACCGCCTGAATACGTAAAGCTATCTGTTGCCTCATCTCCAATGGTGACAGTACCAGTGGTCTCAAATGGAGTGGAGGTATAGAAACTGGCAATGCTATTGCTTGCACCAGTCAGGCTAATGTTATAAGTAGCGCTACCATCAGTTCTAAGCTGAGTGACCTGTGTTGAGCCAGCAAAAGTGACGTTACCAGCAACCTTATTGAGCCAGAGGGTGCCAATACCAGTTTTGAGGTCACCGCTAACGTTAACGGTGCCGCTATTACTGAATGTGACATTTGAGGTGCCTCCACTTTGACCGGTGATGCTCGTAACAGAGATATTGCCGGATCCAGCATCACCCAAAACTAAGCTAATGCCATTAGCCAAAGTCAGATCACCCAAAGTCATCGCACCAGAACCGGATCCAATGGTGAGTGAGCTGGTGATGCTCGTTGCTCTTCCAGTTCCAAGATTGACGTTACCTGTTGAGCTGATATTGCCTGCAAGTGTATTAGTGCCAGTACCAGTAATAGTGACAGCTGCCAATGGGACACCAGTTTGGCCATCAGCAGTTCTTCCCAAAACGCCCAAAGATACTGCGCCACTGCCTGCATTGAGCGTCAAGCTGTAGGCACTATTGGAAGTACCTAAGGTGATATTGCCATTACCACTGCTATTCGTTGTTGTAATAGCGCGATTAGCAGCAAAGGCTGTCTGACGTGATGTGCCCTTAAGATCAACGGCTCCGCTAGTGTTGATATCACCGTTCAGAGTATTGAGGCCAGTACCTTGCAAGGTCAAGGTAGTCAACGGTGAGCTGCCACCGACAGCGCCCAAAGTAATTGCGCCGCTACCATTACTGATTGTTAAGCCGTATGCACCATCGGATGTGCCTAAGCTAATTGCGCCATTAGAGCTAGAAGTCAAGGTTCGATTAGCGCCAGTGAGTGTGACTGCACCGCTATAGGTTTGCGTACCAGTAGTGGTGACATTACCGCCCAAGCTAGTGGTGCCACCAACGGAGATCGAAGATAGGCCCGATAGAGCCGCATTAATAATGGCGCTATTGGTAATAGTGATTGAGTAGCCCGATCCGGTGAGCGCATTGCCCAATGTAATCGTATTACCACTAGATAAGGTTGTGTTGGCCGCCAAGGTGATGGTGTTACCCAAGCTTAAGTCACCAGTAGTTGTGATTGCACCACCAGATAATACGATTCCAGCGGAACCTGCTGATGCGTTTGTAGTAAGGCTTACTAAGTTTGCAGATCCGCCAATAGCACCGCCAAAAGTAATAGCCCCAGTGCTGGTGGTGTAAGCCGTCAATGCATATGCACCATTAATAGTGCCGAGCGTCATTGCACCCGTTGTTTTGATCGTAGTAGCACCTGTTAATGTCATTGCGCCGCTAGCGGAACCTGCAGAAGCACTGCTGTTATAGAGTGCGCCAGTAGTGCCATCGCCTGTACCGGCAATACTTAAGGCATTTGCAATCGCATTGCCATTGAGATCAAGACTAGTGCCAGAGGTGATGGTGACGGTCCCCGTACCAAATGGACCATTAGTTATGGAGCCGGTAGTCGCTGCTCCTGCCTTGATAGAACCCGCGTTAACAGTAATACCGCCAGTAAATGTATTGGCACCAGAAAGAGTGAGTGCTGCAGAACCAGTTTTGATTACAGAGCCGCCAACACCAGAAATTACACCTGCATAGGTTGCATTTGCACCACTATTAATAGTGAGCACTGCACTACCGAGAGAAATATTGCCACCAGTTGATCCACCGCCACTCAGCGCAGTAAAGGTTTGGTTATTACCACCCAGGTTGATAGCAACTCCAGCAGCATTGGTTAACGAAACAGAACTAACAGCACTAATAGCATCGGCCACGTTCAGAGTAACTGCTCCAGCAGTAACCGCAAAGGTTCCGTTATTTTGATTTGCGCCGCCAAGAATTAAAGTACCCGCACCAGATTTCGTGAAATTACCTGCACCAGCCATCACGCCGTTATAGGTCAGAGTCTTCGTGCTAGCTACATCAATAGATGTAGCGCCAGTTAATGAAATACCGCGATTAGCACTTAATGTGAAGCTGTTGGTGGCATTCAGGCTACCGCCATCCAATACTAATTGGCCCGTTGTAGCTGAGCCAGGCGCAACGCCCAAACTAGTATCAGCGCCAATCGCTATTGCACCACCGCCAACAGTGGTTACGCCGGTATAGGTATTGGATGTACCGAGCGTCAATATGCCGGTTCCAAGCTTGGTTAAGGAAACTGTTGATAAGCCATTTTCCAAGACGCCGCTAAATGTGGTTGTAGAGTTATCGCCACCCACAGTTAAGGTTGGAGTACCCACTCTTGAGCTAGTAATCAAGCCAGTGCCAGCGATAGAGCCAACTGTCTCTGAGTAGCCGTTCAGATCAAACGTACCATTAACAGTCACGGCTGCTGTATCTGAAATCACACCAGACGTACCCAAAATCACTGTAGTACCAGAATTAATAGTTAAAGAATTCGAGGTAATGGTATTAAAACTTAGGGCACCAGCATTTAGGGTGGTATCACCAGTGTAGGTATTGGCACCAGTCATGTTTAGTGTGCCAGAACCATTCTTAATCACACCGCCCGTACCTGTAGCAATAGGATCGGTAATAGTAGTGTTACCCGATCCATCAATGGTGAGATCAAAGTTTCCAGTGAAACCATTGCCACTTGCTACATCAAAAATAAGCGTTCCAGAGGTAGTCTTGATTGTACTTGCCGCTGTAAGTGTCACCGCACCAGTAATGCTGTTAGCACCTGAGGTATTCACAATTGCGCCATTACCTCCAACGCCGGTGCCAGCTACGCTGATTGCATCAGAAATAGTGATATCACCAGAAAGAGACAAGGTTGCACCGCTAGCAATAACCACTCCACCAGCAGAAGTACCTAACGCATTGCTATGGCTTACAGCTACAGTACCAGCATTGATATTGGTTGCACCAGTAAAGGTACTGTTGCCTGACAGGAGCAATGCACCTGTACCGGATTTAGTAAAGCTACCGGCGCCAGAAATGATGCCGCCGTAAGTTAATGTTGTTGAACCATCGACATTAATACCGCCATTACCAGTCATGGCTATGCCACGATTAGCATCCAGAGTAAATGTGCTGGTAGTTTTTAAAGTGCCACCATTAAAAGTAATGTTACCGGCGGTAGCTGAGCTTGGTGCAGTTCCAAGGTTGTTATCTGCAGAGACTAATAAAGTGCCAGCATTAATTGATGTGCCGCCAGAGTAGGAGTTTGTGCCAGAAAGGGTTAGAGTTCCGGAGCCAGACTTCGCTAGCGCAATTGTTGCCCCGCCATCCTTAATAGAACCAGAGAATGAAGTTGTCGCAGATCCGCCAACAGTCAGAGTTGATGATGCTAGGCTAGCGCTACGATTGATCTGTGTATTTAAGGCGCTAATTTCTGCAGCGCTTAATGTACGGTTATACAAAGTCACTAAACCTAAAGATCCCTGCAATAAGGCATCAGCACTCCAATTACTCTTACCAATAAAGTTGCTGGTACGAGTGACATTATTAGGGAGTGCATTCCAAGTACCACCATCTACTGTGCCACTAACAACCGAACCATTCACATACAGCGCTGGAGTACCAGAGAGATTTTGACTAGCTGCGTAGTTCGCAAAAGTACTGTCAACTATCCTACTTCCACCGTTATAAGATGTCGGCAAATTGGTGTTGTAGAGCTGGTACATCAAGTTGGTTGTAGTGCCACCTCTTGAGAACAGAATGTTATTGACTTCACCGCCGCCGCCAAGGTCAATGATGCGTTCCCAGATATTTGCTGTTCCAAGATTTGCCTTGGAGACAATGGTGATACCGTTAGTAAAGTTGGCAAATCCGGAAGGCAGCGTCACATAGTCATCGCCTGAGAATACGATTGCCTTATTAACAGCATCATAAGTAGGAGTACCAGTAAAGGTACCGTTGTAGCCTGAGCTACTTAAGTCTGTCCAGGTCATTGATCCAGAACCTGTATATGACAACACGTTTGCTGCATCCAAATACAGAACTAAACCAACTTTAGAGACATTAATCTCGTTGGCAATTGTTCCTGAACCAGTCAGAGAGCCAACGGTCTGAGCGTAACCACTGAGATTCAAGATACCGTTCACTGTTAATGCTGTTCCGGTAGGTAATGCATTATTAATGCCCAACGCCAAAGTACCAGCGGAGATGGTGGTGCTACCTCCATAAGTATTGGCATATGACAGGGTCAACGTTGAGATTGAATTAGTGTCTTTATATAGATCGCCCGTACCAGAGATTGCGCCGGAGATCGTCTGATCTGCACTAGATGAATACTTAAAGATGCCGTTATTGAGAATAGCCCCGGCGTATGCGCCTGAACCAAGTGTTCCTGCGCTACCAATTACCAAGGTACCTGCACTGATGGCGGTATCGCCGCTATAAGTATTGGTATTGGATAGGGTTAAAGTACCCGCCCCTGCTTTAGTCAAACCACCTGAACCAGAACCAATCACTCCAGAGATAGTGGTATCACCTGTGCCATTTACGGTAAGTAAGTTAGAGCCGTTGGTAATGCTGCCACTCAAGGTAGCACCAGCGCTATTGTTGTTAGTAATGGTGCCAGCGCCATTTAAAGTGATGTTCTTTGCTGTACTGAAACTAGAGCCAGTAATAGTCAAAGTTCCGGTGTTAAATGCCAGGCCGGCATTTGTACCTAGGTTGCCGTCAGCCGCAACGCTAATAACTCCACCATTAATGCTGGTTAGACCACTATAGGTGTTGGTATTAGATAGAGTTAAGGTACCTGCGCCTGCCTTAGTCAAACCACCTGAACCAGAACCAATTACTCCGGAGATAGTGGTATTACCTGTGCCATTTACGGTAAGTAAGTTAGAGCCGTTGGTTACGCTTCCGCTCAAGGTAGCGCCAGCGCTATTGTTATTAGTAATAGTACCGGCACCATTTAAGGTGATGTTCTTAGCTGAACTGAAACTAGATCCAGTAATAGTCAAAGTTCCGGTGTTAAATGCCAGGCCGGCATTTGTACCTAGGTTGCCGTCAGCCGCAACGCTAATAACACCGCTATTAAGACTGGTAAGACCACTATAGGTATTGGTATTAGATAGTGTTAAGGTGCTGCTGCTCGATGTGTCTTTTGTTACTGTTCCGCTGCCAGAGATGATTCCGGATAAGGTCTGAGCAGCGCTAGAGGAATACAACAACGCCGCATTATTAGTAATGTTGGCTGCATAAGCACCAGATCCCAAAGATCCAGAACCCCCTATTGCCAGGGTTCCTGCAGAAATTGTTGTAATGCCACCGTAGGTATTGGCATTAGTCAACGTCAGTTTTCCTGTACCTAACTTAGTAAGCGTAGAGCTTGCACCGCCTAAGGCAGAAGCAAAGGTCACATCCTGACCATTGGTATCAATCGAAAATGATTGTGTTGGGCTGGACTTGAATTTACCGGAGTAGTCTGTTGTATTGCTTGATGAGTACTGTAATGTTCCGCCACCAAATCCAATATATGCAGTGCCTGACATGTTGCCCAGTGCAGCGGATGAGCCAAGTGAAACTACACCGCCATTAATATCGATACCCACTGTAACGCTAAAGTTAGTGAATGTGCTGGTGCCTGATAGTGTGAGCGTGCCAGATCCGTTTTTAATGTAGCCAAGACCGGTCATTCCATAAGACAAGTTACCGCTAAAGCTTGTTGAGGAATTATCTCCACCCATAGTCAGCACTACGCCACTACCTGGATTTTGTGTGTATATAGTTCCAGAACCAGCAATTGACCCAACAGTTTCGCTGTAGTACACATCGAGGGTTCCGCTGCCACCAAGCACGACTGCTGTTGAATCTGAAAGAACGCCACCCGATGCGCCAACCTTGAGAGTTCCGCCGTTGATAGTGGTTGCACCTGTATAAGTATTTGAGCCCGTTAGCGTAAGTTGACTACCACCCTCTTTTGTAAGTTGACCGCCCGTACCTGACATAACACCGTCATAGCTAGCACCAGAAGTTTGTGTCACAGTGAGCTTTTTATCACCTAAGGTGATATTTCCACCTGTTGCACCGCCACCGCTCAAGTTTTTAATGCTTTGGTTATATCCACCCAAATTGAAGGCAACACCTGCAGTATTTGCCAATGTGACGCTTGCACTATTGGCAATCGAATCAGCAATGCCAAATGTTAGTGTTCCACCATTTACTGCAGTTGCACCAGTGTAGGTATTAGTTCCTGATAGGGTTTGAGTGCCACTGCCTTCCTTGGTTAAACCAAGGACCGTTGTTGGAGATGAGGCGCCTGAGTTTAAGATAGTTCCTGTGAAGGCACCAGTACCATTGTCATTGCCAATAGATAAAGTGAGTGCCTTGCCACCGCCGCCATCGGCAAAATCTACCTTACCGCTTCCGGTAAGCGTACCAACCTTTAAGACTGCGTTGGCTACGCCATAAACACGCAGATAAGTATTGACACCATTCAAATAGATTGCTGATGTGGAGTTAATGCCTGATGTAGTCGAGGCAACAATCCAGAGATTACCGTAATTGCTTACAGTCATTAGACCGCTGGTTGTTAAGGTTCCCTGAAATACGAGGCGGTTATTCCATAGTCCTGGATTTACTGAACTTGTAATGTTCCATGCGCCTGAGCCGGAAGCATTTCCAATATTGATCGGGGAGGCTGTAAGACCAGCGCCATATCCATTGGAACCGTCAAAATTGACTGTTCCGTTATTGACGAAATCACCACTCAAGGTTTCTGTAAAGGCAGAAGCCGGGGTTAAATTCAGCGTACTTCCCAGGTTAACAGTAGTGGTTCCAGTGTAAGTATTGTTTCCAGTAAGGGTAAGCGCTCCCGTTCCGGAAATCGTTACCGCTCCTGCTCCACTAACAATGCCCGAGAGGGTTTGTGTAGCACTGGATGCAAACTGAAGCTTACCGCTACTTGTATTGGCAACAGAGATGTTTCCAGCATAGGAACCAGAATTCAAAGAACCAGACCCACCAATTGTTAAGTTACCAGCGCTGATGGTGATGGCACCAGTGAAGGTGTTTACGCCATTAAGCGTCCAAGTACCAGCATCCGCTTTTGTTAATGTTCCTGTGGATGTGCCAATGATAGAACTCACTGTTCCGCCTTGAGCACCACCTAAGGTTAATCCGTAAGTTCCAGAAATAGTTCCGCTATGAGTTAGTGCAATTGTTCCCGTGCCAGCAACAATTGAGCTTGCACTTCCAAGAGTAACAAGGCCAGAATAAGAAGCTGCTGTAGCGCTACTATTGATCACTGCGCCACCACTACTAATACCAGTACCGTTAATGGTTAATGCCTCAGCATTAGCAATAGTTTGGCCATTTAAATCAAGCACCGCTCCAGCAGTAATAGTTGTTCCGGCTGCTGTGGTTCCTAAGGCGGTAGCATTACCCAGCTTGAGAGTTCCGGCAGAAATGGTAGTTAAACCAGTGTAGTCATTAGCGCCACTCAAGGTCACTGCACCAGAACCGTTTTTAGTTAAAGTTGTGCCGCTTAATCTTCCTGAATACGTATAAGATGCTGACGAGGAATCTAAAGTGATTCCTCCATTAGCCGTAATGTTTCCAGAGGCAATGGAACCGGATGTCGTGTTATTGCCGACGTTCAATGCGATATTTGAAGTTGCAGTTAATGTGTCAATAGATGAAGCACCTAAGATATAGGCTGTAGCACTTGAACCGCGAAGATTTAACGTACCCAACCCACTGAGGCTGCCGTAATACAAAGAGCCCGCTCCCTGCGAGGCATCTTCAGTGACTGTCACACCAGAATTCACCACAATATTCATTGGGGCGGTGGATTCACTTGTACCGACGAACCAAGGAGTAAAGGTCGTCACCCCATTCGAGGATGCAAATGTGACGGTTGCCACCCCACTACTTACACCCCTAATTACCAGTGTATTTAAGGCGTTACCCATGAAAGTGACGTTACCCTTGACCCAGTAACCAGCGCCCGAGGCTGTTGGCGCTGCATTACCAGAAACGATCAAACCAGCTGTACCGCCATCTAGCAAAGTTGTAGACGTAGCGGCAGTATTAATTACCCCAGTAAAGGTAGGCACTGCCGTACCAATATTCATGATCGTACCGTTGCTGGTTAAATTAAAACCATTGGCAAACGATGCATCGGCTGTGAGGTTAAATTTGACTGTTGCAGTTGCGGCAACAGTACCACTACCAAATGTTCCGCCATCATTTACCTGAAGCGTACCGCCACTGACAGTAGTTCCACTGCTATAGGAATTAGCTCCTGAGAATATTTGAGTGCCGTTACCAGACTTCGTTACAGCCGTAGATCCAGAAATAATGCCACTGTATTCAGGGCTACCGCTGGAATTATTAATGGTGATGGTGCTTGCTGAGCTCGGGGTGATGTTAGAAGATCCAGTCAACCCTGCTGCAGTTAGAGTCAAGGCGCCTGCAGTAATACCAGTTACGCTATTGACGGTACCAATCTTTAAAGAGCTTCCATCAACAAATGTGAGGCTTGAGCTACCAATGCTTGCACCAATGGTGGAAATAGCATTTGATGTATTGGAAAGGTTATAGGTTCCTGTACCGCTTAATACCAAGCCGCCGCTAGCGTTGCTTGCAGTCATTAAGCCACTAACTACTGAGCTACCACTCAGGGAGATATAGCCATTAGTGGCTGTCATGGCACCAGCCCATGAAAGTGTGCGCGTTGCATTTGGTCCAGTCATCACCGAACCAGAATTTGCGGAAGCGAATACTGGTGTTGCAGCTCCAGCGGCGCTAGTAAGACTTCCTGGGGTAGCCGAAGCTAAGCTAGCACCCTGGAAAATAATATTTTGGTTTGCTGTAATGCTGGTTGTGGAGCCTTCATTGACGGCGTAATTATCAGTATTGCTACCAGCATTCGTGGCAGAAATAATAATGCTGCCTCCAGATGATTGGATGGTGTTACTTACACCCGTGCTCAGATAAAACGAGGTATACAAACTAGTGTAGGCATTGATATTGACATTCCCTGCTGCGGTAATTACACCTTGACCATCATCCATGGACAAGCCAAATTGACCGGCTACATTGATTGTGACTGCGCCGGCCGTAGCTGTTACTGATTGGCGCAAATAAGTCGAATACCAGTTTGAATTATTGTTAATACTATTAATGGTTACTGAACCTGTATCAGCAACTATGCCATTCGATCCAGCATAGAAATTACCAATATAAAGTCCAATTCCACTCATATCGATGCCAGTAATACTGACATTGGTATACGCCTTAATAATATTAGCGTCTGAATAAATGAAAATGCCCGCAGACTCTAGATTTGCTTGATAATTACTGGCAGTCCTCTGTCCGTTAGCATATCCTGCGAGCGTTACTGAAGAGGCATAGCTGCGTAGTGTTGTTGTGGTGGACCAGATGTTGATGCCATGATTGGCACCAGTGCTGGCATTGACACCATCAGCAACAGTTCGGCCACCAATTGCGTAGCCAGTAATGCTTAATGCACCATAGGAATAGATATTTCCACCATCCCAAATTGTTAAACCTGATCCCGTATCAACGGTACCTGGAGTGACGGCATATAAATTTCTTCCCTGGATCGTAATCGCCCCCCCTGATGTGGGTGCAGTTCCAGAGGTTACGGTGTATGGATTATTAAGAGCAAAGAATTTTCCTTTAAGTCCAACCCCCCAATACTGTCCAGTTGCCGCACTACCGGCGCTAGCAGTTGCATATCCGGTTGCCGTTGCAGTACGTGGATTGGCGGCGCCAGTAAGGGTCGAGTAAATCGAGTTATATGCGGCAAGGATTGCCGCATTTGCAGTTGAAACGGCATCTCCAGAATTGCTAGATAGCGTGGATCCTTGAATAGCAATATTTCCAGCTAATGCCACATAGTTCGCACTAGTACTGTCAGAGGCATATCCTACATCCCATGCACTATATGCGGAAATAGTAATGTTGCCAGCTGTGGAGCGCATCAATCCACCAGCAGCATTTGAAGTTAAAGATGGACCCGCCGCGTTACTGTAGTAACCATAACCGCCTGATGCGCCACCATAAGCAATTACATCAATATTCCCCTGCGCTTTAAGATAGGCATAAGTTCCACCATCACCATAGATACCGCCATATTTACCAGTAGCGCTGATATAAACATTTCCCTTGCCGCTATCAGTTCCATTAGCCACTATCGGGTTACGCAAATAGTATGCGTAGTAGCCATTAACGCTATTATCTTTTGAAATAGCATTGATTGTGATGTTGCCAGTATCGGAAATTAATCCGCACTGACTTGTTGCGCAAGTTCCGGATGCTGAACCATAAATAGCAATTTCTGTATTAGCAAGCGCATTGATATTTAAATCGCCATACGCACGAATCGTCGTCGAGGCATTACTCAAATAAATGCCGTGATAACCAATTGCATTAATGTTGACATTGCCGGCACTGGATTGAACTACGACAGAGCCGCCTTCGTAAATATCGAGCCCCTCTCTACTTGTTGCAGTTCCATTGCTAAAGATATTTAAGTTGCCACTTGATAAAAGCTGGGTTCCAGTTTTTAAAAGGATTCCGCCTGAAGCTGAAATATCCAATGTGCTGCCAGTAGATTGAATCTTTGAATTTGCCTCTAAAAACAATCCTTCATTAGTGGAGGAATTCGCTGTAATCGAAATTGCACCTGATGCCAAAATCTGGGTACTAGTATTCAGCCAGAGAGCAATCTCAGCCGTTGATGTTGTTGTAATAGTTAAGGCGCCATTGGTAGATCGAATCAAGCTGCTCGGATCTAGTGTGATAGCTCTATTACTTGTAGCGTTAGCAGTGATTGTTAAATCGCCATATGACCGGATTGTGGCATTGGTTGTGTAAATATCATATGAGCCACCGGAGCCGGCAGTGATATTCATCGTGCCGCCAGTGGACTCTAGCAATGCGCCGCTATAAAGATAAAGACCGATCTCGTTTGTAGGGAAAACCGTCGTTACGGACATATTGCCAACTGAAGTAACAGAGATATTGGTGCTAATAAGTAGCCTACCGCTATAAATGGTGAACGCACCAGCTGATGCAATATTGCTACTGATCGTCAATCGACCTGCATTACCCGCTTTACCAAGGGTAACTTGGCTGAAACTTGAGGCAAAGCTAAGATTCGATAAAGTGACGTCACTGAATGAAGTTCCAAAAGGCTGGATGGTCAATGAACCAGTGGTATTGATAGCTGAGCTAGCGCCAAATGAAAAATGATTAGTGGTCAATATGATGTTACTGGTTGACGATGCAACGCTTGAAGTGACGCCATTAACGGTCACCGCAGAATTACTGCCCAACTTAATTGCGCCCCCGTTAGCGTTGAACCCTGAGGCGCCACCAGAACCAGAAAAATTAATTGGGCCATTTGCAGACAAAATATATGCTGTGCCACCAGCACCACTGAAAATCATCTGATCGCCAGACGCAGTTTGGTTATCAGCAACAAATTGAATGCCGCCACCAGTAGATGCTGTTGACTGAATGAGATAGTTTCCGCTTCTTAATGCAACAATTCCGGCCGTATACCCAGATCTTGCTGTTGAGCCAGTAATAGAGATTGCATTGGAGCTTGTGCTGGCTGACGTAATAACAAAATCAGCCGCATCGATTCCATATACCCACTCAAATCCATGTCCAACATTACTTGCGCCAAAAATTGAAATCGTTCCAACTCCAGAATCAATCTTGAACGTCTTTTGCGTGGTCATGCCAGGGTATGGAGTTACGCCGGATGTGTATCCGCGCATAATAATATCGCCGCCATTACTCAGCAGGTTAATTGAGCTTCCGCTAATAGCGCTAGCTCCACCGATAGGTCCAAACTGAATACCGGCTTTATCGTTTGTTAAGGCGTTCCAAGCAAAGTTATCCGGAATTCCGTCTCCAGACGTGCCGCCGTTTGCGCCATTATCGCTACCACCTGCTAGAACAATCTTGCCGCCATTAGATGAGATGGTTACGCCAGAATCTAGATATATCCATCCGCCAACGCCATTACCACCCTTCTGTTGCTGATCAGACCATAAAATCACATTGAGTGCAGCATTAGTAGAAGTGATATTGGCGTAAATCGAGATTGAGCTATCTGCCTTTAAGGTTAGTGTTCTCGCGCCTGAGCCCGTATAGGTGATGGCGTTATAGACGGTGATATCGCCACATGTAGTGCAATTTCCTATGTCGTTGTAGTAGGAAGATGATAAAGATGCACTTGTATCAATAGTAATGTTAGATGTAGAAAGTGCGCTTGCAATATTGGCCGCTGCTGTTCCTCTGATTACATAGTTATATGGATCTAGTAGCCAGTTACCTGCAGTACCATCGGCCGCCCTTGTATCTACAAATATATTTTCAGCGTTAAGAGTGCCAGCAGAAGTTTCTACATTACCGCCGCGTCCACTGATGACGCCGCCTTTTGCATAGATTGAGCCGTGGGCTTCTGTGCGCGAGTTGTGATTTTGAACATCGCTCCACAAAACCACCTTACCGCCATCTCCGTTGACCAATGCGCTGGCATCAATCACTGCGCTTTGCTTCATCGTGACTGTTGTGGCTTGATAAACGCCATTGCTACCCTGCCAATCGCCGCCGACGAGCACAGTTCCGCCGCCAGTGTTACCTGTTACGGTGATATTTGAGTTGTTTTCTAGGGTGATGTCGTTGGCGGTGATGAGGATATTGCCGCCTTGGGTTACGCCGATGGATTCGATTGCGCTAGAGATGCTGGTACTGCCATTATTTGCGGAAAGCAGAATGCTACCGCCGCGACCATTGCCGCCATTAGTCTGAATTAATGAGTCAAAAAGACTTAAATTCCCTGCTCGAGAGAGGATTCGGATGCTTCCGCCATCTGTTAAACCGTTTGCGTATAAACCACTATTGACAAACACCGAATCTTGTGAAACATCAATAGATATGGTGCCTCCAGGGCCGCTTGAGCCATTGGTCTGAATGGTCGCAGTGCCGTCAAATTGGGCAGAATTTGCAGAAAGCGCAAAAGAGCCACCCGTTGTGCCGTTAGCACTGATCGCTCCTGAAAGGTGTACATCGCTAGTTGTTAGAGTGATTACACCACCGGGGCCGTTGTTGCCGTTGGCTTGAATTAATGAACCGCTTTCGGCATTAAATGCCTGCGCAGTGATATTGATAGCGCCACCGGTAGTACCGTTAGCCTTGATTTCTGCTGTGCTGTAGAGATTGATCTCTCTTACCGCATTCAAATAGATGACATTGGTCTGTGTATTAATGCGATCCGCGACCGAATCGTTCGCCGCAGTCGTTGAATACACCACATCAAGTGCGGTTGTTGCATTGTTTTGCGCCGTCAAGAACGTTGGGATGTCTTCCTTACGAATCACATTACCGTTATACGTAATCGTATTGCTGTTTGTATTTGTGTTGTTGCTTGTGTTGGTATTGGTTGCAACGTTCAGGCGACCAGATACATACACTGCTTGCGCAAGCAATTGAATTGCAGCGCCCAATGGTGTTGATGCATTACTTACACCGTATGCATTGATCGTTCCATTCGAATAAATACTTTGCGCTTGCACTGTTACTTGTGATGCGTTAATCGTAGTACCAACGTTCAGATATGCAATTGAACTATTGATGATGACATTCAGATCTGCGCCAGAAATATTTGCGTTGAGATTAAAGATTCCAGAGGAAATTAATTTCAATGTCGTGAGTGAGCCACCCTGCTTCAAGATATCTGCGCCACTTGCAAGTGTCAAGCTACCACTACCGTTTTGAGTACAGCTGCCAAGGCTCGGACAGATATTGCCATTCACAGCAATCGTTACGTTGTTGTTTGTTAACGCAGATGAAATAACATTCGCCGCGCTAGCATCGATGATCAAATCAATTGGATCTAAGAACCACAAACCAGACTTACCTTTTGCAGCGCTCGTATCAATGACTAGTTGTTTACCAACATTCACAATTCCTTTTGAACTGGTCTCAACAAATCCACCGTTACCACCAAGTGATCCACCAACGGCTTTCAGAATTCCGTTCACAGTCGTTTTCACTTCAGACCAAATCACAATGTTTCCAGCATCACCCTTTTTAGTAGATGAGACATCTACCAGTGCGTTATCTTGAACCGTGACAGTTTTAGCAATTTGTTTTGTCTGAGTTGCTACAGTAGCAACTTGTTGCGCAGCTGCTTGACGAGTATCGATGCTTGCAGTGGTGGTAAGCGCGGTTGCTGCTTTTGCCACTTCTTGGACAGGCGCTTGGTTTGTATTGGTAACTTGAGTTCTGCCAAGACCTACCTCGACACTACCACCACCTGCTTTACCAGTAGCCGTAGTTTTGGAGTTTTGGGCCAAGGTGATGTTTTCACCAACGATATAGACCTGACCACCCTTAGAGTTGGCGCCCTTACCGTTTGCGGATACGGTGCCTGCCTGGGTAACGTTAGAGGCGACCAATTCAATGACACCCCCGCTATTGACCACTGAAGATGCTGAAATACGGCCGGTGTTCTTAATAACCGATCCCATGAGCTGATTTGCTGAGCCTGCAGCTACCACGATCAAACCACCCTTGACCTCTACAACCCGCTTATTTTCGATCAGGGCGCCATAAGTCGCCTTGTCCACATTGACCGAAATGAGCTGGTCACCCCGGAAATCGAGGGTAATCTGCTCGCCAGCAGCCATAGCGACCGCAGAATTGGCCCCTTTTCGGGCTAAAAGGTAGCCTTCATTACGGATTTCTGGGGACAAAAGGGCGATGTATCCATTGGGGTCATTTGCACTGACTTTTCCCTCATTAACAACCGCGCCTTTGCCGTTGCCTTTGTAGGTGGATTTTCCATCCATGAAATCTTTGTTTGCGATGTCCATTGTTGTCGCAACAACACCGGCTGCATTAATTTCTGCGCCCTTACTGATGGTCACACCATTTGGATTTACCAGCACCACTTGTCCATTTGCACGCACAACACCATCGATCATCGATTGAGTAGTGCCCGTTACTCGATTTAAAGTAACTGCAGAGGCATTTGGCTGGTTAAAGTTAACCGTAGCATTTTTTCCAACGTTAAAGCTATCCCAATTCACAACCGCACGTTGTGAAGTTTGATTGATATTCATGGTCGCAGAATTAGCCGTTTGGGTCTGCGAAATGGAGGCGCTTCCGGAGACTATTTTTCCACCAGTTGGAAGTGCATTTGGAGCGGTCTGTGAGATCGCAAAATTGAACTGACTGAGAATCAAAAATCCAACTGCGTAGCGTGTCTTATTGTGCGAATTTTTCGCGACAAAATTCCTCTTCGCTTTCGCAAAGAAAAATGCATGCTGATCGAGAATTTTTGCTACTAGTTTTTTCAAAAAAATTACGTACTGTTTGATTGCAAAAATACGCAATCAGTTATTAATTAACAACTGTTGATAAGACAAATTTTTTACTACTTTTTATTTACTACAGATCACCCTGGAAAGCCCTGTTTATATGGCTTAGGGAGTAATCAGGATACACAATAATTAGCCTTAAAGCTAACCTTGATGTAGATCAATTTTCTGCATAAATGACACCCTGTTAGTACAAGGGTCTGAAGGCGCCTGAATTGACATGCCCTACTTCTGTGCACACTCAAAATCCTCAGTTTTGGATTTTTTGCAGCAGTTTGAGCTACTCCTCAGGGCTAAAAATTACCCTCTTTTAAGCTCAAAATAGGGTCAATTTTGGACTATTTTTACAGTGAATTTTTGAGTATTTTTTACTGCAATTTTGATTAAATTTTTCAGTGAATTTTGTAAACGGATTACTTCAAAATTAACGTGGTTTTGAAGCTGAATGCTTGACGAATTTTTAAGAAATTTTGCTACAAATATACCTTCGAATTTGGGTAAAAATGAGGTCAAATTGGAGGGTCAGTTTTTAACAATTTTGGATCCAGTGGTAGTCAAAAATTTGCCCCATCAAACACGCTTTTTTGATGTCAATTTCAGGTCATTTTGACAGCGGATTTTGCACCCAAAATTTAGCTTATCCCCTGCTTAAATTTCCCAATTCTGGATGATCATTTTTAGGAAATTTCTGATCCTTGGCGGGTGTCAATTTTGGCCCGTTAATGAACTATTTTGAGTTCATGTATTACTTTAAGTATTTGAAAATTGCGCTATGGCTATGTGATTTTTTACTTTAACTTTAGCTTGCATCACACTCACAAAACATCGTTTCCACTCTCTCCACACAAGAATTTTGCTTTGAGTACACTTCAATTGATTGATTGCATAAATGAATTACACGCATTATTTTTGTATTGATTGTTGACTAAAATAGGATGCAAATAGAACTCAAATGGAGATATCTTTTAGGGTCGATTTTGGGGTGTTTTCAGGGGGTGGTTTTTGGTCCCGAAATTTGCTTTTTGCAGCCTCCAAAAGTGCCCTTTCAATAGCGGGTTTTGCCCCCACCAAACTGAAGCGGGTGACGGCAAATGCACCGGACTGGAGGGCTACTGCAAAACCGATCATTTCCCCTGTCTGGGTAGCCTTTAAAACAGCATCAAATGGGTCCAGAATCTGGAATAGATTACCCCCAATTTGGGTGCATTCCATGCTCAGGGCCGTAGATATGCTCTGGCTATTCATCAGAACAGAGTATTTGGTCCCTGGATCGCATTTAAGGGCCTGGTGAAGGTAAAACAAACACTTCTCACCCGAACAGAAGACCCCAAACGAGGATTTGGAGTCATTAGCTGTGTATGCCTCATTTGTTTGCCCATTAAGGTCTACAACCCAGTTCTGGGAGGCTAATTTCTCAGCTTGAGCGGTCAAGGCAAGCAATAGCAAGCCCATGGCGATGAGGTTCTTTATGAAGGTCATTGCACAATCCTTGCATTCGCACGTAGGTTTTTAACGGTTTCGGCAACATACTGCTGAACAATTGCTTGGCGGATCTGCGGCTTAGCCTCATCGAAGCTGGGAATCTTAAAAGCCCGCTTATCGTCCAGCTTGAGGATCACCCAACCCGCTTGAGTCTGAATGGGGGCTTGGGTAATTGCACCCTTAGATAAGTTAGGAATAACACTGGCAACCGGGGCTATTACCTGGCCAGGCATCACCCAGCCCAAAGAGCCACCCTGAGCCTTAGAGGCTTGATCAATTGAATACTCTTGCGCGAGCTTGCCAAATAACTCACCCTTCTGAATTCGGCGGATCAGGTCGATCGCATCAGTCTCATTAGAGACCAAAATTTGACTCAAGCGGTATTGGGTGCCATTGCCACCCTCACCCATGAGTTTGCGCTGGCGGTCATACTCTTCTCGCATCTTGGCATCCGTAATAGGATCTTTTTTGAAATGGTCCTCAAGGAATGCTTGTAGCAGCAAGTTTTGTTTTAGCTGCGTCACTTGATCGGGGAAATCAATTTCCTTAGCAAGACCCAGCTTCGTTGCCTCTTGCGCAATCAATTCTTTATTAATGAGATCTTCTTTGATTGCCTGACGCAGTTCTGGGCTATCTTTTTGCCCCTGGCTCGTAACAGCCTTTACATTGAGATTAAGAAGACCTTGAGTGATGGCTGTTCCATTAACTGTGGCAACAAACTCATAAGCCAAATTAGATTCAGACTTTGCTTGCGCATATACATTGGTAACAATGGCTGTTGCGGCCAATGTTAATAAACTGATAAGAGCATTTTTTTTCATTGGCGAACAACTCACAAAATTAATAATTTTTTAGAACTGATAACTTCCAGTAAACCAGCCGCGGGGATTAGTGGTCGAGCCATCTGTATTGACGGGCTGTCCTGTAGAGCTATAGAGAGGATTTTTGCCAATCTGCCAGGCAACCATTGCCCCCAAGTTCCAACCTTCCCAATCCCACTTAGCGCCAAATCCTGCGCCTTGCAAAGAATAGAAGTTATTAGCGTTTGTCAGGCCCTGCCAGTTGGGGTAGGTATTTTTGTATTGCTGAACTAATCCTAGGTCATAAAACATGGTACCAGTAATCCGCCCTGGAAATTGATGGCGCAACTCTGCAGTTGCAATGCCGCCCTGTGATCCGCCACCCTGTGCAACTGGATAAGCACGCACAGCGTATGGACCGCCCATATAGATTTGTTCGGCTGAATTTAAGTTCACGGTCGACAATTGACCGGTCACGCCAACATACGCAGAAGTTTCACCACTCTCACTTAATTGCTGCGTACGATTTCCAGAGAAATTAAATTTTGTAAAGTTGGCTGGCGTGTACTGACCGTAACCCTGCAAACTCGTCGCCATGATATCGAGATAGCCGTGTACAACCGATACAGAGCCCGCACTAACGCCGCCGCCGCCAAAACTATCATAATGATTCCCCGACAGTCCAAGCGTGGCATTGTTGATGTTGTAGCTACTCATTGTTTGCATCGTCAATAAGTTTTTATTCATATAACTTTTGACATCGTAATTGGCGTTAATGTTTACGTTCGTGCCTTGCTCACGCACCAAGGGGTAAGCAAGTGATACGCCACCGGTCCAGGCATCACCATAGCCAGCACTAGCACTTTGCGCATAATTACTGACATTCTTATAGTTCAGATAAGTACCAGATACACCTAGACGCAAACCATCTGGAGAAACTGGCAATGAATAAGCGCCCTGCACATACTGAGAGCCCTCGGAATAAATACCATTTATAGATACCTGATCGCCAATACCTAAAGGATTAATGCCATTCAAGACAACCACCCCTTGGTTTGCACCAGTAGTTCTACTGCCGTAGTTATTTGCCTCAACTTTGCCTTGATACCATTGCGGCTCAGTAAGCTGCAGTCTTAATGCGGTATCGCCATCCTTATCACCTGGCTCTAGCTGACTTGCAACAATGGCGCCTGGGGTTTCGTTCAAAATTAACAAGGCACGTTCAACTGCCTTTGTATTTAATGGCTGACCAATCGGATTTGCATAGGTAATATATTCAGCCGCCCGATCTTTGCCAAAGCGTGTTGGGCCATTCGGAGTGTCCACTATTACGCTACTGAGCTTTGCTTCTGTCACCAAGATTTTGACTACACCGTTGGCAATTTTTTGTGGGGGCAAAATAGCTTGAACGGTATAACCACTCTTGCGATAGAAATCCATTACCGCATTACAAGCATTTTGTAAGTCATCAAAATTAACGGGGCGTCCTACCCAAGCTTTCAGCACCTCTTGCACGCTTGACTCTGGCAGCAAATTGACGCCTTCTAAGGTGAAAGATTTAACCTCAAAAGTGACCTCACCTTGGCTTGGCTGAGTTTGACGTAATGGTTCTTTTGCTGTTGGCTCCGGCAACGCTAGAGGTGATGGCATTGGCAACTGCTTCTCTAGGCCCTGTTGCAGGGCTCCAGCATCAACCTGTGCAAATACAACTGACGGAAAAGCACCAATTACGGCTATAAGAATGGCTAGTGGGCCAATTTGCTTAAAAAACATCTGTCGCAAGTTATTCATGAAATGGAGGCAAAGGATCTAAGTGAATCAATAAATGATTGATTTTATAGATAATTTTTGACTAGTGCTGTTAAAAACCCGCCTCACGCACAAATGTTGCTAAGCCGCCACGTAACACGTCACCCAGGACTGACTTGGGCCAAGCAAAGATAGTGACAGCACCTCGTAGGTATCCGGTAGATATCTTCCCTGGGCTCCCATCAACCTTCAAGCGGACTCGATAGATGGATCGCTCAGGAATAGATTTACTGCCTTGCTGTCTGACCAATACTTGACCGCCAGCTGAAGAGGCCAAGGAACCATCTAACAAGCTTTTACTGGCGTCTCGATCTATAGCGATGACACTTAAACCCACAGACCCCAAACCAGGCGCTTCAGGCACAAATCTACCCCAGTTACCCAAGTCAATACGGTGCAGGTCTGATTCGTCGATATAACAATCAACCACCCAGTGTTCATCATCAATCAGCGTTACCAATTGCATTCCCTTGGGAACCCATTCACCAACAAATAGATCGGGCTCAACATCGACAATTGAGCCTGTAAAAGGAGCTGTAGCATAAAGACGACCACGTTCTGCTACGAGACCTTTTAATTCTTCTGTGGCTGACTGAAGTTGATCACGAAAAATGGGTTGCTGCGTGATTGTGTCCGCAGAAAAACCAGCCGCCCCAAATTGCTTTGTAAGGGTTTGAACTTTAGCTCGCGCTTTAAGCAATTTGACATCCAACTCAGGGGAGTCTAATTTCATAATCAACTCACCAGATTTAACATTGCTTGCAATTGGGGGTGGCAAAACCAATACTTGAGCAGCCTGGAAGGCGATGACTGAAAAGCTTCTCTCTGGCTTTAGCATGCCTTGGGTATTAATGGTCACATCATAGGGAATGACAATTAAGCCTAACAAAATAAGTGATACGTAATAGGCTGGCCGATGCCGCACTACCGGCCCAATTTCAGACCAACGTTTCTTCCAAACAATGAATTCATTCCAAATGGGTCTGGTTAAAAAATACCAAAGCTCCACGCCAAAAAGAATAATGCCTAGGGCTTTAAAGAAGTAGTGATAAACCAATAAAGCAATACCAAAAAATACCACCAAGCGATAAACCCAAGTAATAAAAGCAAATAGCAAAATAAAGGTTTCATACTTTGGTGAAAATTCTTCAGGCTTAGGGTCACCCAAATGAAATAATTTTTCACGCAGCCACCACCGAGCATATCCAAAGCTCCTGGCGTGAAGATTTGGAATGCCTACTGCATCACATAAGAGGAAATAACCATCAAAGCGCATAAAAGGACTGGCATTTACAGCAAAGGTTGCCACCAAAGAAGTGGTGGCCACAAAAAAGCAAACCCCCCGCAGCGCGCCATCAGGCATGAGTGTCCAGGCCAATAAAGCCCAGGCCGCTAATATAATTTCCGTCATAATTCCAGCGCCAGCAATTACTAAACGCTTGTGATGAGAATTGAGCTTCCATGACTCAGTCACATCCGTATAAGCAACTGGCATCATCACAAGGAATGCAACACCCATTGTAGGAACCCGACAGCCAAAGCGTTTTGCAGTTAAGGCATGACCTAGTTCATGCAAGATTTTGATCAGCAGTAATGCAGCGGAATATCCGATCAAGCCATCCCAACTAAACGTATCCACTAAAGTTGCACTAAATAACTGCCACTGCCTAAATACACCCCACACACCCAATAAGAACGCACAAGCTGTTACCTTGAAGAACAGGGGGCTATATAAGAATTGGAGTTGTCCTAAGGCTTTACCTAGATATTTATCAGGCTTAAAGAGGGGCACCCTAAAAAATAAATAGCCATGCAAAAGATGTTGAAAAATACCCTTCTCTCGCGCATTATTTTTGGCATTTAGCCAGGATGTACCGGCAAAGTCGTTGCGTTGAACGAGCTCATTCTCTTCTAAAAACTGGAGAACTACTCCGATAGACTCTTCATCAACATGCAATGTAGTGCCATCATTAATCGCTTCAGTAATTTGCGCTGCATTACCCATCTTAATGCGGGAAATCACTTCAAAGGCAATCCAATCTAAAGAGAAGTACTGGTTTCGCGCAGGATCATGCAGTGTCCAGGTAGGCGCCCCGGAAGGATCAGCCGGCCCAGCATGAATAGTCAGGTCTTCGCGCAGACTAGGCCACGGTTTCTCCTGGCTAAACATGAATTACAGTCCTAGATACTGACGTACAAATGCGATTGGCTTACGCAACACCCAATAGGACAAGGGTACAAATTGTCCAGAGACTCTTGCGGTACCTTTTAATCCTATTCGAGCCGGTGACTCACCAGAATCGATAGTAGCCCTTAAGCGATAGGCATAAGTGCCATCGGGGCGCTGCATTGCCTCATGACCTAGATAGCGCATCTTGGCATCTATTGGGGATAAAGGGCTGGCATTTAAATAGAGGGTTACAGAAGCTTCATCTGGCAGTTGGATTGCTTCATTTAGCGGTATCCAGGCTTCAATTTCTGATTGGTTTTCATTTGCAATCACCATAATCTTTTCACCCGCAACTACTGGTTTGCCAATCCACTCTGAAGGCTCATCAAAAAGTGCAACTCCAGATCTTGGGGCCTTGATTTGCGCCTTGGCCAATAATTCTTTGAGATAGTCAGCCTCTAGGCGCTTTTCGGTTGCCTTGCCCTCTTGTGGCACTAACAGCCCACGGCTCTTCGAATCAGATAAGGACTGAAGTGAGCTTTGACGATATTCTGTGGTGGCAATTTGCATCTCTTGCTGAGCAACCTGCAAGCGACTATTCAAAGAAGTGAGGTCTAATTTGAATAAAGGTTGCCCTTCCACAACTTTTTGATTGGGGGTGACAAAAAACTCATCGACTACACCTTCAATGGGCACTCGAATGATGGCAGGATTAGCGGGAACAAGTTCTGCTGGCGCTAATATCGTCAGGCGCACCGGAAATAGAATCGCAATCCAAATAAGCCATTTGATGCGACGCTTTTTATCCTGCCAAATTGCCTTGATTTCCGACTCAATAGTTTCGAATGTCCCGTGTAGTCCTTTTGCTTTCAAAAAAGATAAGGCGGATTTAATTTTTCCACCAACAAACTGCATACCTTTTTTAATCAGACCAAACCAGGTGCTTGGCTTTTTAACAACATTATGAACAACGCCATCAATACCAGCACTTAAGTCGTTGTGGTATTTTTTAATCTCTTCCTGGCCTGGAAGCACGGCGAAAAACTTCAACCACCACTTGCTCAGCTCGCCATGGATTGTTGGTGCATGTAATTTAATCCAGGCATGGGACCAAATATCCATCCACTCAGCCAGCAAACCCATATCTTGCTCTTGCCAAGGATCTTCGCGGCAAAGTAAAAGGCCGGCCGAGAGATTTTCATTACCAATTGGCAACCATAGTGCCTGACTTGGCAAAGACTCGCCCCACTCCGGCAAGTCTTCCGCTTCAATCATGGAAGGAGTTACAGAAACCGGTTTCTCTTGGGCTGAAAGCGATTTACAAACCCGAGAGAGCCATAATATAAATGGAGAATTTCTATCTAATTGAGAAACGCTTGATTGACTCAGAACACCCTCTTCCCTTACCCAAAAAGCGGCGAGTTGATATGGTGCAAGCGCATAAGTCTCATTCGTCAGAATGAATTGGAGAGACGCTGCGCTTTCAGCATGCCGCGCACGCCGCGCCAGATCCAAAAGAACTAGTACTGGCGGTTTTTGCTGAGGTTGCGCTATGGATTCAGTCATTAAGCAACGAGACGCACAATCGATTCAATTTGAGCGGATAAAGGTGGTTTTCCAGTGAAGCTTTGAGGGCGCGGCGCAAGAGGTTTGATTTTCAGATTTGTTTCTGCCTTATCACCTTTGCTATCAGTTGCATGAATCTTAATATCCAATGGAGTTTGCATCGTCGCTGGAACATCAGCAGTTACCTTGCCAGTAGCGGCATCAAACTTTACCCATGTTGGCAATGGTGCGCCATCTTTCTGAGTTGCAACTAAGGTCAGCGCACCATGGCCGCCAGTAAAAGTGCCTCGCGGGAGGTCGTAATTTACCTGGCCAGATACAGATGGAACCGCATCAGGTGGAGTTAAGGTATTACGAAGACCAGCCTGCGTTACTACTGTCGCTTTCTCTGCAGGCCTATCTGGCGCTTGAGGAGATGCAACCGGCAATGGTATTGGGCCATTAAGTGCAGTATTGGCCAAAGACGCTTTCACAAACTGAGACTTTTGAGCTTGACTAGGAGTGACACTCAAATTAAGCCTATCTTTATCCTTCAGAATTGGTCTGCCCCATGCATCCATTTCCCCAGAGAGATCAATAAACTCAACTTGCATTAAGGCATCGAACGTATTAGGGCCTGAGCTTGGTGGGACGACTTGCGGGTAGAAAATTGGGTAAGTTTGAGGGCCTACTGCAACCGTTGTAGTAGTTGAATCCGCAGAGTTCACCGTAACTGTATAGGTAGCAGTAGCACTTTCTCCACCTGGATCGGTTGCGGTAACGGCAATGTGATAAACACCCGCAGATCCTGCAAGCGGGGTACCGCTAATAGTTCTTGTTGCAGAGTCAAAACTCAAGCCTATGGTAGAAAGCGCAGCGCCACCACTTAATGTTGCCGAATATGTTAACTGCCCTGCTGAGTTATCCACATCCATGAATGCGGGAATAACTTTAGGAGTAATAGCAACATCCTCAATACCGGTTTCATTTGAAATATTTGGTGCTACTGCTGCATCATTAGCGCCATTAATAGTGATTGTCACCACCTGTTGTGTGCCATCAATAGTAGTTACTGTGAAGGTATCGGCTAAGGTCTGATGATCATTCAAGGCCTGGACTTGGGAGTCGCTGTCGTTAAGGGTGTAACTCCAATGACCCGATGAATCAATCGAATATGTTCCATGTGTACTAGCAGCGCTCGAAATTGCGGTGAAAGCGTTGGGCGTATTATCAATGTCGGTATCGGTTAAGGTACCAGTAACAGTAGCGATACCTGCGGTAGCATTGTTGACGCCGCCAGCCTCCAATACAGAACCAGCTACTGTACCGCTAATCGCTGCGGCATCATTAGCCCCATTGATAGTAATAGTCACTACTTTTTGTGTGCCGTCAGCAGTAGTAACGGTAAAAGTATCCGTTAAGAACTGTCCAACATTAAGCGCTTGTATTGTTGGGTTGCTATTACTTAAAGTGAAATTCCAATTTCCAGAGGCATCAATCGTATAGGTTCCATAACCATTAGACGACATCGTTTCAACTAATGCCGGAGTAAACGTATTGGCGGTATTGTCGACATCAGAATCAGCCAGAGTTCCTGAAGTTGATACTGTCATTAAATTAATAGATTCCGTAACAGAACCCGTACTTGTACCACCCACTACTGCGGCATCATTAGCGCCATTGATGGTGATGGTCACTACTTTTTGCGTGCCATCAACAGTAGCGACTGTGAAGGTGTCGGTTAAGGTTTGTCCAACATTAAGAGCCTGTACTGTGGCATTGCTATTACTAACCGTATAGCTCCAATGACCACCGGCATCAATGGTGTATGTGCCATAGCCACCGGTTGAAGTGGTTGCACTAGAAACAGCTGAAAAGGTATTGGCGGTGTTATCAATATCGGTATCAGTCAAGGTGCCAGTTGCAGTCGGCGTTCCAGTAATCGCATTGCTTACCCCGCTAGCCTCTGTTACAGAACCTGTGCTGGTGCCGCTAATCACTGCAGCATCATTAGCGCCATTGATGGTGATGGTGACCACCTGTTGCGTGCCATCAGCAGTAGCGACTGTGAAGGTATCGGTCAACGTTTGGCCAACATTGAGTGCTTGTACTGCAGCATTGGTGTCATCTAAGGTGTAGCTCCAATGACCGCTAGCATCAATGGTGTATGTACCATAGCCACCAGAAGAGGCGGTTGCACTCGCAACGGCAGCAAAGGTATTGGCGGTGTTATCAACATCGGTATCGGTCAAAGTACCGGTAGCAGTGGCGGTGCCTGCTGTGCCATTACTGACTCCACTCTTTTCTGTAACGGAGCCTGTAGTAGCGCCACTCACTACCGCGGCATCATTAGCGCCATTAATGGTGATGGTGAGGGTTGCGGTGGAGACATGCCCTGTATTACCTAAAGCTTCATAGGTAAAGGCGTCAGTAAGAGGTGAACTTCCAGCGTTTAAAGCCTGAACAGTGCTGTTCGCATTGTCTACAGAATAAGTATATGAGCCGTCCGCAGCAACTAGCAAGCTGCCATAAGCACCTGTTAATGTTACGCCACCACTAGTTACCACTGTTGGGGTCAGACCCAATGAAGATCCAACGGCTGCTTTATCAACACTTAAACTTGGTCCAGTGTCATTCGTTAATACGTTTCCGGACGGATTTGTACCCGCGATAGCATTTAAAAGACCAGATGCCTCAGTAGCAGAAGCAGAATCATCAGAGGACATCACCGTACCAGCAGCAACAATAGTCATTGTGAAGCTACTTGTAGCGCTTAATGATCCTGAATCGGTACCCGTCACAACAATTGTCTGAGTGCCTGCAGAACCAGCAGTTGGTGTACCACTAAGGGTTCGAGTGCTAGCATTAAAACTCAGACCAATTGTCGAAAGCGCAGCGCCACCACTCAATGTTGCCGAATATGTTAGCTGCCCTGCTGTGTTATCTACGTCGGTGAATGCAGGAATCACTTTAGGAGTAATAGCAGTACCTTCAGAAGCTGACAAGCTGGTAATGACGGAACCTACCGGTGCATCATTAGCGCCATTGATGGTGATGGTGACCACCTGTTGCGTGCCATCAGCAGTAGCAACTGTAAAGGTATCGGTCAACGTTTGGCTAACATTGAGTGCTTGTACTGCAGCATTAGTGTCATCTAAGGTGTAGCTCCAGTGGCCACCAGAGTCAATGGTGTAGGTGCCATAACCACTAATTGATGTAGTTGCACTTCCAACTGCCGTGAATGTATTGGCAGTGTTATCAACATCAGTGTCGGTCAAGGTACCAGTGGCAGTTGCGGTACCTGATATGCCATTACTTACTCCACCCTTCTCTGTAACAGAACCCGTACTTGTACCACCCACTACTGCGGCATCATTAGCGCCATTGATGGTGATGGTCACTACTTTTTGCGTGCCATCAACAGTAGCGACTGTGAAGGTGTCGGTTAAGGTTTGTCCAACATTAAGAGCCTGTACTGTGGCATTGCTATTACTAACCGTATAGCTCCAATGACCACCGGCATCAATGGTGTATGTGCCATAGCCACCGGTTGAAGTGGTTGCACTAGAAACAGCTGAAAAGGTATTGGCGGTGTTATCAATATCGGTATCAGTCAAGGTGCCAGTTGCAGTCGGCGTTCCAGTAATCGCATTGCTTACCCCGCTAGCCTCTGTTACAGAACCTGTGCTGGTGCCGCTAATCACTGCAGCATCATTAGCGCCATTGATGGTGATGGTGACCACCTGTTGCGTGCCATCAGCAGTAGCGACTGTGAAGGTATCGGTCAACGTTTGGCCAACATTGAGTGCTTGTACTGCAGCATTGGTGTCATCTAAGGTGTAGCTCCAATGACCGCTAGCATCAATGGTGTATGTACCATAGCCACCAGAAGAGGCGGTTGCACTCGCAACGGCAGCAAAGGTATTGGCGGTGTTATCAACATCGGTATCGGTCAAAGTACCGGTAGCAGTGGCGGTGCCTGCTGTGCCATTACTGACTCCACTCTTTTCTGTAACGGAGCCTGTAGTAGCGCCACTCACTACCGCGGCATCATTAGCGCCATTAATGGTGATGGTGAGGGTTGCGGTGGAGACGTTACCCGATCCATCTATAGCTTGATAGGTAAAGGTATCCGTTAGGTGCGTTAGCGAAGTAAGTGCCTGAACTGCTGCAAGCGTATTATCTACAACGTATTGGAAGGATCCATCAGATCCAATAGACAAGATGCCGTAAGTACCATCTGCACCTGCAGCGCCACTCTGGTAAGAGGTGCCTGGATTTACTGCAGTTGAAGTAACGCCCGCAGTTATTTGATTTACGGTCAATGATGCTCCAGCATCATTGGAAAGGACATTCCCAACTGGATCTGTACCAGACGTTGCATTATTTACCCCACCAGCCTCTAAAGCAACTGCAGTATCAGCAACCGCAAGTATTGAAATAGGGTTATATACAGGAGGGTCAAACGTGACAACTTTATTTCCAGCGATATCTTGCAGTTGATTTCCAGATAATGGCTGAACATAGTCAACACTTAATGAATCCAGTGCGCTAATACTTATACCGGCAAAACTCAGAACAACAGTTGTTGGACTTGCGATTGATACCGCGCTGGGAGTGATCGTATATGTGGCACCACCGTTAGCAGAATTAGCGGCGCCGCCGTTATAAAGGTCAGTAATCGTAAATGCTGATGTAGCGGGTACAACTGTAGTATTAAAGCCCGATCCTGTCTCAGTAAATGTTAATGTAATCGTATTGTTAATAGGATCTAAAACAGCAGAATAATCTAGTGGAGCGGTGGTATCCAATACGTATGACAAAGTAGTTAAAGAGCCTTGTGCTCCGGTAGATAGGGTTTTTGCCTGGAACTCAATAAGATTAGAGCCATCTATGGTCGTTGCACCAGTGACTCCTCCAGTTAATGTGACGCCATTCCAGCTGACATTAACGCCACTAACTTTATTGGTGACATCTGTCCAAGTGATACCCCCATCCACACTGCCCAACAGAGCCTGCCCAGAAATCAAAACTTTGCTTAGGGTTGCTGTAATAGTTTGGGAAGATGTGTAAGTAATGATATCGGTAGCATTAACGCCGGTATCGGCAGAAATTCCGATTCCACTAATCGTCGGCAAAGTAGTATCAATTGTGATGGTTGTTGTATTACTTACAGGGGTTGCATTTGCGCCAGTTACAGGATCGGTTTCTGTAGCGGTGAAGGTGTACGTACCATTTGCAAGCGGGGTTGGGGTCGTAAAGCTCCAGTTTCCGCCTGTATCAGGAGTGGCGGTTCCGGTATGCGTTACCCCAGATACAACGTAGCTGATAGTAACCACCCCATGTGGATCTGCAGTACCAATTACAGTAGGTTGACTGGCAGAAGGATAGGCAACGCTAGTAATTGAAACATTCCCAAGCGATCCATACAAAAGGTAATCTTGCATAGCAACCGATCCAAAGCCAGAGGTGTTGCCCACCCTAAATTGAATAGTGTATTTGTTGTAGTTAGAGTCAGCATATCCCGTTGTTAGGGTTGCTCCATTCCAGCTAATTGCTGTACCACTCACCTTATTGGTCACATCAGTCCACGTCAGACCACCATCAACCGATCCTTGCAAGAAGGATCCTGATGGCAAAGTTGCACTAAGGGTTGCGGTAATGGTTTGGACTGCAGTTGCAGTCACAAAGTCCGAGGGTGAACTTCCGGTATCAGCAGATATTCCAATATTACTAACAGTAATTGTGGGTAACGGAGAAAGGACTGCGAAGCTAAAGGTATCCGTTAAGTTATTAATGGTATCTCTAGCAGTAAATGTGTAATTACCATCCACAAGAGACTGCACGCCCACCAAAGAAAATGACCAGGTACCATCTGAATTAGTGGTAACGGAACCTATCACAGTAGCGCCATTTTTAATTTCTAAGACCACCCCTGCTGCTGCCGTGCCTGAAAGTACGGGCGATCGGTCAGCTGTGGTGGTTAAGCCACTATCACCATCCACAGCAATGATATTAGGCGCGACCGAACTGGCGCTATCAATTAATAAAGCATATGAAGGTGCTGCAGTTGAGAATGAAGTAGTTTGAGATACAACTGAACCCGACCCAATATCAATCGTATCTGGGTATGAAGATGAAACCGAGTGGGTGGTGGATGTAAAAGTGCTGCTAGATGAGCCAAACTGAAATGTAGAAACAAAGGTATTTGAGTTATTTGCCCCATCATTCAAGACAATGCTAACGGTTCTGGTAGAGGTACTTGTGCTAGTCCGCGAGTAGGTAACGGCCCTTAAAGCAGCCTGCCATTGCGCAGTGGTTGCGGTAGATCCACTAGAGGTCAAAGTTAAAACGTTCGACGAGGAGTTATAAGATGCTGCAATATTTCCGTATGTAGTAGCAGATGTATTGGTAAATGCCAGTACATTTCTTGAGCTGGTTGATGCAACAGTCATTGTTGCGGATGCGAAATGCGTACTGTCGCCATCAAAAATCATCAAGCTGGGGACAACTGGATACAAAACGCCTGAGGATGCAACGGTCGTTTGGTTAGCGCCCGCAAGTATTGGCGCTAAACTGGGGCTAGACCTTGATACTGCTATGGAAGCCGTCAGCACTGTTGATAAATTAGAACTTGCCTCACCATTATTTGCCTGAAAACTAAGGGTTCTGGTAGCGGTTGACCGACTACCGCTTGTATCGGAGTTCAAATACGTCACGCTTGAGAGCGCATTTGCCCACTGCAATAAAGTTGCAGTACCGCCAGAAGATGCTAATGAAAGTACACCTGTGCCCGAATTGTAGGTAGATGTAATATTCCCGTAGAGGGAGCTGCTGTTGTTTGTAAATCCAAGCTGATCTACGCCAGAAACAAAATTAGTGGTGATGCCTACAGTAGCCGATGCAAGCGTGGTCTTGTTATCTGCAACCTTAATTGCCATTCCACCAGTAGCTGAAATAGCGCCACTATTGTTGTAATCTGTTGTGGATGGAGAGGAGGCACTTGTTAGCACTGGTGCTGTGATCACTGGAATTACCGTCACAGTAGTAGTTCTTACTGCGCTATAAAGAGCCGAAGTCGTACCAGTTTTAATCTGCCATGAAATTGTTCTACTTAAGTTGGCACCAGCATTAGTGGGGTCTGTTGCTGACGAATGAAAAGTAATGGAGCGCAATGCTGCCTGATAATCGGCAATAGATGGCGTTTGACCACTTGCAGCAGTTAAAGTGTAGTAACCGGTTGGAGATGCAGTAAATGTAAATTTAGATCCGGTGGTTGCCGCCAGGATATCCCCCGTAACCCCAGAGTTGATCGAAACATATACTGCGGAAGGCGTAGTAGACCCCACTATGGATATGGCTGCGTCTAAAACAGCATAAGATCCGCCAACCGTGTAACTAGCAGCCGTTGAAGCAACTGCGGTAGTTGAATAAATCGCTCTAAAGGTATGATTGCCTGGATCCAATAATCGAGTAGTTTGATTAATTAAATTAGAAGCCGCCCCAAATTGCATCGACCAAGCTTTTGAATTTGCGGCAACACTGGCGGTTCCGACGTAGGAGCCATCTGCATAGACATCCACGTAAGTAGTTGCAGTAGTTGAAGCTACGGCAGAAATTTGGCCGACTATATTGGGTGATGTATCGGTAGTAGCTGTATGTTGCAAGTCGGCTACAGAAGATCCCGTCCAGGATGCTGCGTCTAGGCCAGTTACAAGTGCAGCAATACCGCTACTTGGGATGCTTGCGGCTGTAACAACGTTATAAGGGAGCGTCGCGCTTGCACGCACCACTCCATTTGCATCAAGCAAAGTAACTTGCAGTGAGTAGGTGCCGCTTGGCACCGAAGACCAAGTTGCTGATGAGCTATAGAAATTACTATTTAATATAAGATTTCCAGCAACAGTTGTGCCTACGGCTTGTGTAATTGGGCCGGTTTTAGTTAAAGATGCAATATCCTGCCCAGCACTATTAATTAGGTTGTACTCAACGGTATAGGTTCCAGTTGTAGGAACGGTAACTACCGATGACACGGCTGCATTAGTTTCAGCAATAGAAGTTAAGGTATAGGTTCCAGAACCACCATCGATGAGAATTTGAGCTGAAGAAACCCCTACAACCCAACGTCCGCCATTATTTGCTTGTGTCTGGGTACCATTATCATCAGGAACCACCCGAACAATGTAGTCTCCAGCTCCTTGGGCCTTGATGAAAGTGGTGATATCTAAAGTAGTGGTGCTCCAGGTATTGTTTGTACCGTTTAGATATCCAACAAATTGCCAAGACGCTGCGCCACTCTTTTGTATATAGACGCCATCCCATTCTGAATTGGCATTACCAATTGCGTATGGGACTCCATTGCTTAATAGCCCGTAATCCACGTCATATGCTTTAAGAACTAATAATGCGGAGCTACTTGCAGCAGTTATGGTGACGGCATTAAATGTGATGAGCTTGCCAGCGCCAATGAGACCTGAGGTAGATCCGGAGGTATCCACGTTGGTACCGGTAGTAGCGGTGTATGAACCACCTAAATCATGAACGTAACCATTGATCGCCACCACATCAAAAGCGGCTGCAGATAAAACCACGCCAGAGCTTGCCTCAAGCGTCCAGTTACCCCCCAGATTAGAGGGACCGGTTAAGTCGGCGGAGGCGGCGACATGCGCCCCACTTGCCAAAGCAAAAGCATTAATAAAAGATTGTCCTTGAACGCCTTCACCCACATAACATCCATACAGCAGAATATCTCCACCACCTTGGACCAAGGAGTTTCCGATTGCAGATAGATCATCGGCATAATTAGATAAAGAATCAATAGTGAGATCAAGGGAGCCAAAGAAAAGTTCTGCTGGGTTACCGTGACTAACTATATGAATCGCATTGATGTTGGATTGGCCGCCAAGATAATCGGCCATCTCTCGCAAGCCATCACCCTGGCCATCGATCAAGACAACCTCAACACCAGGTCTCACAAAACTTGCGAGCTGCTCCCAATTAGCAACATTGGAATCCAAGAAAACAACTTCATGAAGTCCGCCATCCAATGCGGGATCTGCAGCAACCAGTTGACGTGCTTCATAACGGCCTTGACTATCAAAAGCGGCCACCTTTTCTAATAGCTGCCGTTCAGCGCTCAGGGTATCTGATTTCGAAACATATAGATCGATCACGCCATCAGGTTGAAGGGTTTGGGCAATCGCAACAACGTCATTAGAACGACTAGATAAATCAGTTCCAACAAAATTGGTGGAACCTAAGTTAAAGCTAGCATTAGAAGAAGAAGCAATGATGTGTATGGCAGCAAGATCAGCATAAGCGCTTGAGATACTTGCTATCTGCGACAAACCATCCTCACCGGGATTCAAAAGAACAACTTCAACCCCCGGCTTTGAGAGTTCTGCAATTTGCATGGCATTAATCGCATTAGCATCAGCAAAAATGAGTTCTGAAACGGAATCTGCCTGCGAGTTATTTGTGATGGTAGCTAAATGCCAGATGGAGTTTTGATCAATGGACAAATCTGTGACCTTGACATTAATTCCTGAGGCATCAGACAAGGCGCCTTCTGCACTACTTATGTCCAAATTAGAGTCGAGTTGCACCAAATCAATTTGTGGTGATGCGCTTAATTTAGAACCCCATTGAGAGATCCGATCAATTTCAGAAGATAATGCAGAGGCACTGAATTGAGAAGTTCCCAACCAGACCTGACCCGAGAGGTCTGTTTCACCAGCTAGGGCTAACAAGCTAACATTTTGATGTGAGGCCAAGTAATCAGTTATTTGCTGTATTCCATTGCTAGTAGAGTCCACCCACACTACATCGACGGATGAAGAAGGTGCCACATCAAACGCAGGAAAGGCGCCAGAACGAGAGTCCACAAAGACAACCTGATTTACTGCAGATGGAGCAGTTACGGGGGAATTTTTTGTCAAAGCAAGCAATGCGCTTGCCTCAGGCTGGAGCGCTGGCGCAGATTTTGTTGCGGCAACTGGCGCAGCAACAACACCATCAAACAACATACGCTGCTCAAGAGCAATCATGCTAGGTTGATTGCTTTTAAACCAAGCGTGTTTTAGTTTTTGACTTTGCTTCATTTCACCACCCCTTGCTGGGTCACTTGTTTATCCGGCGTATCGCTTGGCGACTTTATTTCTACCGTGCCACTCATACCTGGTGTGAGCTCTGCAAATTCACCATTCACGATTGCTGCAACCTTAAATGTCTGGCTTACGGGGTCAATGCGAGCACCCACTCGAGTAATTTTTGCGGGATAAGATTTCCCAGTCTCATCAACCTTCACTTGGAAGTCATAGCCATTTACCAACCAGGTAGACCACTTTGAGGGGACTATAAATTCAAGCTCTAATGCGCTATTGTCTAAAATATCTAACAGCGGTTGGCCTGCTTGAACAAACTGCTGGGCACGGACTTTTTGCTCCGCTACGCGACCATTGAATGGTGCAAGAATTTTGCATTTAGCTACTACAGCACCCAATTCATCGGCCTCAGCTTTTGCCTTTTGATATTCAGACTGAGAATTTTCATACTCAATACGCCCTACAGATCCTAGGTCCAATAACTTTTTATTGGTAACGTAATTTCTTTCAGCAATCATCATGGAGGCTTTGCTCTTCTGAAACTGGGCCTGTTGGGTTTTGCAGTCAAACGTGACAAGAGTCTGTCCAGCCTTGAATGACTCACCCTCTCTGAAATCAAATTTATCTACTTTTGCAGCAAGTTCTGAAGCGACCGTGGTGTAGGTCACTGGACTTAATTGCGCCCTAATAGACTGATCACCTAGCCCGGCATTATCGTCAATAACAGCCTCATTTTTTGAAAGGGAGCTCTCAACCTCAACGGACTTATCTTCAGTCAAGCTATGCCATGGGCGCCATTCAATCAGCACCAATACCAAAAGCACAAAAGCTCCTAGTACAGCAGCAGACGATGGCTTACGCATGAATGCTAATTAACGGGTAGCAGAACTTGAACTAGAATTCACCGCAACCGCATCGCTAGATTTTGAGGTCTCAGATACTGGTTGGGGCTGCAGCTCAACTGGTGGCAACTTGCCTGAGTTCCACTCTTCGAAAGATTTCTTCACAATCTTGGTGAGATCACCCAAAGAGATGTCATTGACGCTACCAATATCAGGCTCCATACCAGAGGTAGCTTGCATCTTTCCGCTGGCTGCGAACAGCTGTGACAGCGCTTGATATTTTCTGAGTTTGCTAACGATCGCAGATGAATTTGCCGCAACTTTTTCAGCTTGACTTGCTGCGCCCTCTTTTTCTTTATCTGCGGTAATTTTTGCAATCTTCGAATCGACTTTATCAATCTCAGCGGAGCGTTGATACAACTGCAATGCATTTTCTAATTGCTGTTTAGATAAGTAAACCTGACCGATTACTGCCATCTGTACCATCATGCGCTTTTGCTGAGCTAAATCTTGATTTGCATCAGCAAGCTTTATGGTGGCAGGTGCCGTGAGGATGTTCCAGAGATTAAAGCTGATCTGCGCCGCACCCTCCACCCAATTTTTATTAATATAAAAACTGTTATTCGTTGCTTGAGGACCATAATTAAAGCTGATGCCTGGTAGCAACTTCAAAATTGATTTATGCGTTTCCTCAACAGCAATACGAGCGTTATAAATACCTTCTTTCAAGTCGGCATTGTGTGCAAGCGCCCTTACTTCGAACTCCCGAACATCCGCATGAGCATAGGAGTTTGGAGCTGTAATTTTGTCCGGATCTTCCAAGGTATAGCTTGTACTTGCGGGCAAGTTGATCAATTGATTCAACTCAATCTTGGCAGATGTAAGCTCTTGATCAATCGTTTCTAAAATCTTGACGTTATCTAATAAAGATTTTTGATACTTCAATGCATCAATAGGAGCCTTTAAGCCTTGGGAATCAGTCTTCCTGGAATTTTCCAAAGCTTCATTAGCTTCCTTAACTGTCTTTTGTAAATCAGACTTCAATTTCTGTGCGGAGGCAGCTCTTAAATAGGCAACCTGAATATCCTGAACCAACACGTGCATCGTTCTACGGCGTTTTTCTGAGGCAACAATGATTCGATCTGCATTTTGACGCGCATTAAAATAACTGACGCCAAAGTCCAATAAATTCCAACTCAGCATCAAACCGGTTGTGTCATAAGTCTTAGCCGATGAAACAAAAGGCTCATTTAAAGACGGATTACCTGAATAAGCGCCGGTAGCAGTAGTGATGAAGTAGTTATTGCGATAGTTGTAACCTGCATTAGCTACAACCTTAGGCAGCATATCGTAATTCGATAGGTCTGATACGCCCATCGCTATAGCCTGCTCCATCATTTTTGAGCGGTAATCAAGGTTGTACTTGATACCTCGAGCAACCGCCTCATGCAATGTCAGAGACTTGCCTACCGGCTCAACCTCTTTCTGAGCTTTAATTCTGTCTTGATAAAGGAGTTTTTGCTGCTCATCTTGAGTAATAGGCTTGGGAAGGATGGAACAACCGTCTAACAGCAATACGGCTGCTATTAAAAACCAAAAAACACCTGACTTACGTGCTTTAGACACAGTTTGCATGAAGCTTCCTAAAACCTGCTATTAATTATTTCCTAACTGATTGATTTTTATATTAAAAACCTCAAATTAGCTCTCGGGCGATTATACATTTTAGGTGCAAAAATGTCATTAATTTGAAATAAATTATATTTGCGAGCTTCATTTAAAATTATTAAAAGCCTATATTATTCAATAAGTTACATAAATTTATTGAATACCGTAATTTAGTCTTTTAAGACAAATAACCACTAGCAGTTTAATATTTGGCATGCCAATTTCAGCCCTAAATTCACGCATTTCGTTTGACTACCCCCAGCAGAATGCTGCGGGAGCCACCTGTACTTCCCAAGCTTGGGCAAAAACCCCTCCTCAGCTTCATGGCACAGAAAAAGCCACCGTTATTTCCCGCATCAAGCAATTGTTGATTGAGAAAGATGCCGCACTTGTTGCTCACTATTACGTTGATGGCGATATTCAAGACTTGGCATTAGAGACTGGTGGCTACGTAGCTGACTCACTTGAGATGGCACGCTTTGGCAAAAACCATTCCGCCAAAAATCTGATTGTTGCTGGCGTCCGCTTCATGGGTGAATCCGCAAAGATCCTTAGCCCAGAAAAACGGGTGTTCATGCCCGACCTCGATGCCACCTGTTCGCTTGATTTAGGTTGCGATGCTACTGACTTTGCTGCATTTAGAGCAGCGCATCCTGATCGCGTTGTTGTGGTCTATGCAAATACCAGTGCTGCAGTAAAAGCCCAAGCCGATTGGATGGTGACAAGCTCATGTGCATTAGCTATTGTTCATCAACTCAAAGTAGAGGGCAAAAAAATATTATGGGCACCCGATCGCCACTTGGGTAGATATATTCAGGAGCAAACTGGTGCCGATATGTTGTTATGGAATGGCGCTTGTATTGTTCATGATGAATTTAAAGCAGTTGAGTTAGAAATGCTTAAAGCGGCTCACCCTAACGCCATGATTTTGGTTCACCCCGAATCTCCGCAAGCAGTAGTTGACCTTGCAGACGTTGTAGGCTCTACCTCAGCCATGATTAAGGCAGTAGTGGAAGGCGCTGCAACTGAATATATTGTGGCAACTGATAATGGCATCTTGCATCGCATGCGTCAGCTCGCTCCGAATAAGAAATTGATCGAAGCGCCAACCGCTGGCAACAGTGCAACCTGTAAGAGTTGTGCGCACTGCCCATGGATGGCTATGAATGGTTTGCAAGGAATTTTAAATTGCTTGGAACATGCCTCTGGTGAAATCTTCATTGATGAGCCTATTCGTGTTGAGGCTTTAGGTTGTATTGAGCGCATGCTCGACTTCACTAAAATTCATCCAGATCTTTTGACCAAAGCGCAACATGGCTTTGTAAAGAATATTGGTGCCGCTTAATTATGTTTGAATACAACGAAACCTTAGAGCAAGCTCGTCAACGTAATATTGCTGATGCGCTGATGGAGGATATCGGCACTGGCGACTGGACAGCCAAACTCGTTCCTAGCAAACCAGTCAAGGCGCAACTCATTGTTCGTCAAGAGGCTGTTCTTTGTGGCGTAGATTGGTTTGAAGGAACACTCAAGAAGCTCGATCCCAATGCGAAAGTTACCTGGCATTACATGGAAGGCGATCTCATGAAGCCTGATACCAAGGTTTGCGATATCGAGGCTGACTCCCAAGCCCTGCTCTCTGCTGAACGTACTTGTATTAATTTCTTACAAACGCTTTCTTGGACAGCGAGCATTACCCGTCAGCATGTTGATGCAATTGCAGGTGCTAGCCCCAATCCTAAGGGGTGTGCCGTGTTAGATACACGCAAGACTATCCCGGGATTACGTCAGGCTCAGAAGTATGCTGTGCTAGTGGGTGGCGGCAAGAATCAACGTCTAGCCCTGTGGCATGGCATCCTGATTAAAGAGAACCATATTGCTGCTGCTGGCAGCGTGACCGCTGCATTAAAGAATGCACAAGATCTTAATGCTGGGGTAGATATTCAGATTGAAGTAGAGAACTTTGCCGAACTTGATGAAGCTTTGGTGGCCGGGGCAAAGAGCATCCTGATCGACAACTTCAATGCCGATCAAATGAAACAAGCTGTTGCAATCACTGCTGGCCGGGCTTTGCTGGAAGCGTCTGGCGGCATCAATTTAGATCAAATGCGCGCCATTGCATCTACTGGCGTTGACCGCATCTCTCTTGGTAAGCTCACCAAGGATGTGTATGCGGTTGATTTCTCAATGAGAATCTTGGGTTAAGCCTCTTTGGCCTTAAGCTCCCCTGCCTTTGTAAATCAACTGCTTCTCTAGCGCATTACGAATAAATTCAATATTGTTTCGTAGGCTATAGCATTCAGCAGTTGCTAGTTTTGCTGCTTTTGATCGGAGTATCCTGCGCTCCATCTCATTGAGTACCTCAATATATTCAACACGACGGGCTGGATCAAAGTTTTCAATCGTATTTTTCTCAAAGTTATCAAGCTCTTTATAGATTGAGTTAATTTGCTTCTTGGCCAAATTGGTTCTGTAAGTGGGGATCGATTTGATAACGGGATAAGCAAATGCAGCAAAAGGAAGCAATAGAAAGAACATACGCTCCAAGAACTCTGCAAGCCAGAATGGCAAATACTTCATCAATGTCGGAGTACCCTTTTCATAGAAAAAATTAGCCTCTTCACTCAAAGGGGCCTCAGTGTTCATGTAAGCAGGGAATTCTCCAGCTTTAGAAAAATAGGATTTGTTACCGTTAATTTCTCGGGCCGCCTCTAGAAATAAAACTTGGATTGCTGGGTGGAGACGATCATCGATTAAGAGATTGGTTGTAGTAGAAATCAATTGAATCGGATGATCCGGAATGTTTTTCCCAAGATCAAAACCGCCCATGGGCACACTTACTTCCTCGAAGTAAGGCAACAAACGGGTGTAGGCGTCTGCGCGCGTGAATGAAGCCAGCCTAATTCCTGGGTTTTTAATAAGTCTTTGTACGTTTGGTGAATCAAAACCATCCACCAAAATAACAGCATCAATTTCGCCACGCTCTAAGGCATATACACCTTCGGCATTCCCAAGACTCAGTAAATTAGGGGCATCCCCATTTAAGCCATTGAGTTTAAATATTCCGAGAGCCTGCGTACGTGTTCCACTCCCCACCGGGCCAATATTGATTTTTAGTTTGGCAATATCTCTATCGGATACGTGAATACTTTCGTTAAACGCATTCTTACGATAAAACATCCAAAATGGTTCATAGTCAACGCTGCCGAGGGATTCCACGCCAGAAAGATTGTCAACAGCAATCATTCCGCCCTGAACTAGGGCTGCTTGGATTGGATCTTTGCGATCAATCAGATGCTGAAGATTTTCTTTCGAACCATGGGTCTCTACTAACTTTAGCTCAATACCCTTTTTCTCAAAATAGGTCTTATATTTTTCACCCAATACTTTGTAGGAGCCACCGGTACCGGTTGCCATTAATACTTTGTTAGGTGGTGCAGGCTTTGCAAACCAAACCAGAATAAATAGAGCAAGAATTAATAAGAAAACAAGTGGCCAGACCTCTCTTAAAGCACTAACCCAATTTTTAATCTCATCAGCTGCCGTTTGATAGACCGCAGAGATATGTTCGCTGACTTCTTCTTTAAAACTGGCCATGTTATTCCTCGTGATATTGAGTTAGCTTATCACCAATAAACGGGGTTTTATAGCTTCGAAAGCCTACGAGGCTGCATCACTCTCTGCACCCTCTGCTTGAGGGGTCAGGATGGTTGGGTAAGACACCGCCCAAGTACCAGGGTAGTCCCGGCTGTAATGCAGTCCACGGCTTTCCCTGCGCATTAAGGCTGAGCGCACGATGAGCTCGGCACATTCCAATAGGTTTCTGAGCTCAATGAGGTCACGGGTGACCTTAAAGTTAGCGTAGTACTCTTGCACTTCGTAACGCAGCAGTTTGATGCGATGAAGCGCTCGCTCTAACCGGCGGTTAGTTCTAACGATGCCTACGTAATTCCACATCAAAGAACGCAGCTCATCCCAGTTGTGGGCGATGACTACCTGTTCATCCGCATCCTCAACCTGACTCTCATCCCATAAAGGAAGAGCGGGCATTACTGGGGTCTTGAGATTGGATATGTCTTCTGCTGCCGCCTTACCAATGACTACGCACTCTAATAAGGAGTTGCTTGCTAAACGATTAGCGCCATGCAGACCGGTGTAAGTAGCTTCCCCAACTGCATAGAGTCCTGGCAAATCAGTGCGCCCTTTGAGATCTGTCACTACACCGCCACAGGTGTAGTGCGCAGCAGGAACAACCGGAATGGGTTCTTTAGTGATATCTAGACCAAGACTCATGCAGCGTGCATAGATCATCGGGAAATGTTCTTTAATAAATGCTTCGCCTAAATGCGTGGCGTCAAGATGAACATAATCTAAGCCATGCTTCTTCATTTCGAAGTCAATGGCACGGGCAACGATATCGCGTGGTGCTAGCTCATGACGTTCGTCATGCTCCGGCATAAAGCGTGTGCCATCAGGCAGTTTGAGGAGACCGCCCTCACCCCGCATGGCTTCCGTAATGAGGAAGGTGCGATCACTGGGGTGATACAAGCAAGTTGGATGAAATTGAATAAATTCCATATTGCCTACTCGGCAACCTGCGCGCCAGGCCATGGCAATACCATCGCCTGTAGCAGTATCGGGATTGCTGGTGTAGCGATAAACCTTGCCAACACCGCCAGTAGCTAAAACCACTGACTTGGCTTCGATCGTCTCTACGCGATTATTTTTAATATCAAGTGCATAGACCCCGTAACAACGATTTGGCTTGGTGCGCTGGGTCTTAGCATCGAGCTGACGATTGGTAATGAGATCAAGCGCAATCCAATGCTCCAAGATCTGAATATTTTTATGTGCCCTGGCTTTATCTAAGAGCACCTCATGAATCGCTTTACCAGTGGCGTCTGCAGCATGCGCAATACGACGATGGCTATGCCCGCCCTCGCGAGTTAAATGCAAACCCATGGGACCAGATTTATCTTCTGTAAATGGAACGCCCTGCTCGACCAACCAACGTATCGCATCAGCGCTTTCTTCAGCGATATAGCGAGCGGTAGATTCCACCACGAGACCGGCACCCGCATCCAAGGTGTCGGCCACATGAGAATCAATACTGTCATGCTCTTTGTCGACCACCCCAACAATACCGCCTTGGGCCCAAGCTGTAGCAGCCTCACCTAAGCCCCGCTTAGCCATCAAAATGACCGGTTGAGATTCGGCCATATGCAAGGCGACAGTCAGCCCAGCTAATCCAGCCCCAATAATCAGGACGGGAAGCTCGGCGTTTGCGGTGGTGTTTTGGGAGGGTTTAGAGCTTGCCATAGAGGGTTCATTCTAAAGGGCAATGAACTTCCCCGTTCTAAATGCAAAAAGGCTCCTTGTGGGAGCCCTTTTGTGTCTCACTAGAACGGTAATTAGACGTTAGACATTACCTTAGATCCGCCTGGGGCATTCGTACCGTACCCCATAATCTTCGCTGCTTCCCCACCTTTAACCAGCTTCACAGCGCAATACTTAAACTCTGGAATCTTGCCAAATGGATCTAGCGCTGAATTGGTAATCAAGTTAGCGGCAGCCTCATAGTAGGCGAACGGAATAAAGATCACCCCTCTTGGTGTGCCGTCGTCTCTTCTCACGTGGATACCTACTTCACCACGACGAGACTGAACCTTGATCACATCACCAGCCGAAACACCTAACTGGGTCATATCTTCACCATTCATTGATACGGTTGCCATTGGCTCAATGGCATCGAGCACTGTGGCACGACGCGTCATACTGCCAGTGTGCCAATGCTCTAGCTGACGACCAGTAATCAATACAAATGGGTACTCAGCATCAGGGCGCTCATTCGCAGGAATGATATCGGCTGGTACTAACTTCACTCTGCCATCTTTGGTATCAAACTTGTCATTAAAGACAATTGGGCGACCCGGATCTTCAGCAGACAAGCATGGATAGGTAACGCTAGATTCTTTTTCCAAGCGCTCCCAAGTAATGCCGTTGATCGCGCCATGCATTGCTTGACGCATTTCGTCATAAACCTCAGCAACACCAGCATCAGGACCTTGGTAATTCCAACCTAGGCCCATGCGCTTGGCAATCTCTTGAATAATCCACAAGTCAGGTTTTGCATCACCAGGAGGATTGATTGCTTTCTTGCCCATCTGAACCATGCGGTCAGTGTTACTAGCAGTGCCAGCCTTTTCTGGCCATGCGCTGGCCGGCAATATTACGTCCGCTAAGAGCGCAGTCTCCGTCATAAAGATATCTTGAACTACGAGGAGATCCAAGGTAGCCAAAGCATGGCGAGCGTGATTTAAATCGGGGTCACTCATCGCCGGGTTTTCACCTTCGACATACATGCCACGAATCTTATCCGGATCGGAATCGGGGGCGGTGATCTTATGCATGATCTCTACCACGGTATATCCAGGTTTTTTATCTAATGGCGTATCCCAGAATTTCTCAAACCATGCATGCGCTTCTGGGTTATCAACGCGCTGATAGTTCGGGAACATCATCGGAATCAAACCAGCATCACTAGCGCCCTGCACGTTATTTTGACCACGCAATGGGTGCAATCCTGATCCAGGCTTACCAATTTGCCCGGTGATACTGACTAAAGCGATTAAGCAGCGGGCATTGTCTGTGCCATGCACGTGCTGACTTACACCCATGCCCCACAAAATCATGGCTGACTTCGTAGTTGCAAACTCGCGCGCTACTTCACGCAAAGTCTCTGCTGGAATTCCGCAGATTGGCGCCATTGCTTCAGGACTATAACCCTTGATGTTTTCTTTAAGAGCCTCGAAGTTATTAGAGCGGTCTTTAATAAATTCTTTGTCAACCAAACCTTCCTCAATGATTGTGAAGATCATGGCATTGAGCATAGCCACGTCGGTATCTGGCTTGAACTGCATTGTGCGCCAAGCGTGTTTACTAATCTCGGTCTTACGAGGATCACACAGAACAATTTTTGCACCACGTTTCGCGGCGTTCTTGAACCAGGTAGCAGCAACAGGATGATTAGCAGTTGGATTGGATCCAATCAGGAAAATCATGCTCGAGTGCTCAACGTCATTAACTTGATTACTTACTGCACCTGAACCAACGCCCTCTAATAGCGCAGCAACAGATGATGCATGGCAAAGACGTGTGCAGTGGTCTACGTTATTGCTACCAAAACCAGTACGAACCAGCTTCTGGAATAAATAGGCTTCTTCGTTACTGCCTTTTGCGGAACCAAAGCCTGCCAATACTTTATTGCCGTATTGATCTTTGAGTTTCTTCAGGCCGCCACCAGCAACTTCCAAAGCCTCTTCCCAAGTAGCTTCACGGAAGATGTCAGACCAGTCTTGCTTACCCTCTAGCATGGCCTCATCTTTCGCAACACCCGCTTTACGAATTAATGGTTTAGTTAAGCGCTGTGGATTATGGATATAGTCCATACCAAAACGGCCTTTAACGCATAAACGATTGTGATTGGCAGGGCCATCACGACCCTCAACACTCACAATTTTTTCGTCTTTGACGTTGTAAGTAATTTGGCAACCAACGCCACAGAATGGGCAAACGGAGTCTACTTTGCGATCCACCGTTTGGGAACCGATCAAACCCTTAGGCATCAATGCGCCAGTTGGGCAAGCTTGTACACACTCGCCACAGGCAACGCACGTACTGTCGCCCATTGGATCATTTAAGTCGAATACGATCTCACTATGACCGCCACGCATGGCGTATCCGATCACATCATTTACTTGCTCTTCGCGGCAAGCACGTACACAACGGTTACATTGAATACACGCATCCAAATTCACAGCCATCGCTGGATGTGAAATATCACCATTAACTTTTTCGCGACGCAATGCTTTGAGTTCCGGACGAACAGTCACATCCATGCGGGCAGCCCAAGTACTCAGCTCACCATGCTGGCTCTTTTGCTCTTCCTCTTTGCTATCGCCAACCCACTTAAAACCTTCATCAGGCATATCGGAGAGCAACATCTCCAGAACAAGCTTCTGGCTCTTAACAGCGCGCTCGCTATTAGCCTTAACTTCCATTCCTGGAGTAGCACTTCTACAGCAGCTTGGAGCTAAAGTCCGTTCGCCATTAATCTCTACTACGCAAGCGCGGCAGTTGCCGTCAGGGCGGTAGCCATCTTTAAAGCACAGATGTGGAATATCAATGCCGTGTCGTTTGGCAGCCTTGAGAATCGTTTCGCCTTCATACGAAACGATCGTCTTGCCGTCTAGCTTGAACTCAACGGTTTGTAATTCGAGTTCTTTTGGATTTGTTGGTGCGTTCATGTTTGTCTCGTTATTCCCTGAATTTTTATTAAGGTACTTCCTTATTGAACTTCTTCAGGGAAATATTTATGAATACAACGAATAGGATTTGGTGCCGCTTGGCCTAAACCGCAAATAGAAGCATCCACCATCACGGTGGCCAAGTCCTCTAAGGTTTCTTGGTCCCAAGATTTAGCCTGCATCAACTTAGCCGCTTTACCTGTGCCAACACGGCAAGGCGTACATTGTCCACAGCTCTCATGCTCAAAGAAATGCATCACATTCAATGCCATATCGCGCGCTTTGTCTTTGTCGCTGAACACCATGACTGCAGCAGAACCAATGAAGCAACCGTAAGGCTGCAAAGTATCAAAATCAAGCGGGATGTCGTTCATCGTCGCCGGCAAAATACCGCCGGATGCGCCACCAGGTAAATAACCGTAGAACCTGTGGCCGTCTTGCATGCCACCACAGTACTCATCAATTAATTCTTGAATAGTGATGCCTGCAGGAGCCAACTTCACACCGGGTTTGTTAACGCGCCCGCTCACGCTAAAGCTACGTAAGCCTTTGCGATCGTGGCGACCGAATGAACTAAACCACTCAGGTCCACGCTGAACAATGTCGCGCACCCAGTAGAGGGTCTCAAAGTTGTGCTCTAGGGTCGGGCGACCAAACAAACCGACTTGTGCAATATATGGAGGACGCATACGCGGCTCACCACGTTTACCTTCGATACTTTCAATCATGGCGGATTCTTCACCACATATATAAGCACCTGCACCACGACGTAGTTCAATATTCGGTAATTTGAATGGCGGATTGGCTTTGAGTTTTACCAATTCAGCTTCAAGCAACTCGCGGCAGCCGTGGTACTCATCACGCAAATAGATGTAGCAAGCATCAATACCAACCACGCTTGCGGCAATGAGAAGCCCCTCTAAAAAACGATGTGGATCGCGTTCTAAGTAAGTGCGGTCTTTAAATGTTCCTGGCTCACCTTCGTCGATGTTCACTGCCATCAGCTTAGGAGCCACTTGATCTTTCACAATGCGCCACTTACGACCCGCTGGGAAACCTGCGCCACCTAAACCACGTAAGCCAGAGCTTTCCATCGCCTTGATGATGCTTTCGGCATCTTTCTTGCCTTCAAAAATCTCTTTAGCCAAAACGTAACCACCTTGGGCACGATAAGACTCGTAGCCAACGTAATCAGGAGATACTGCTTGCATCCCACCTTGAGGAGATACACCCTGCTCTGCTAGAGCAGCAGGCTCAAAGACGGCATCGTCTTTAGCCATTGGCTGAGTGGTTAAGTTATTTTTTACAGCGGCCGATACCTTGTCCACTGTGGCAAACAAGACTGGATATTGATGAACTACTGCAACAGGAGCTTGCTCGCAACGTCCTACGCATGGAGCTGCAGCGACTTTGATATTCGGATTGCCCAAGATACTTGGCAACTTGGCCAAAAGATTTTGTGCGCCAGCCAATTCACAAGCGATGCCATCACAAACACGAATCAGGATATCCGCCACTGGGTCGTTACCACGCACCACTTCAAAGTGATGATAGAAAGTAGCTACTTCATACACCTCCGCCATCGGCAGATTCATTTCTTTTGCAAGCGCCACTAAATGACGATCATGCAAAGCGCGATATTCATCATTGAGCTTATGAAGATTTTCAATCAAAAGATCGCGGCGATGTGGCGCGTTACCAATGAGTTGGCGAACTTCCGCAACGGAAATATCATCAGCTTGTCGACCTTTTAACTTACTCTTACGGCGAATGGTTTCCCTCAAATCATCTGCGGTTGCAACAGCAACTGCTTTGACTTCTCCAGAAGGCTTTGGATGATTCATAGTTCGTAGTCTCTAATTTTCTATTTACTGCTATTTTGTGCTCAGCACCAATGCAGAGCGTTATCCCACTTTGCAGATAAAAAACCCTGCTAAGCCAAATACTTAGCTGGTCATTTATACGCAAAATAACGCTTTATTTTGGGTTATTTAAGGCCTCATGTCCTTGACGGCGCTCAAGGACTTTAACTAAGGGTTTACCCTATTAAATTAGGGATGGGGAAGGCTTGTCGCCGGGAGGCAGTGAGTAGTCCAACTTGCGCTCATACAGCCTGGCTTTGTAGCAATCTTGGTAGCCCTTACTACCGATTTGCCAGCCAATCGAAGTACAGTCGTCCTGAGCCGCTGATTCAATAGACCCGCAACCCACCAAGCCAAGGCTAGCAATCAATGATACGACGGAAATAATGCGCAATTTTGTTGAATTCATGGCCTTAAGTCTACTTGATTCTGATCTCAACATCGAGAGGTATACCCTCTTTTCCTGCCTCTACTGTCTTCACATCTCCCAGCTGAATACGATCCTTGAGGCTGGGGTCAGCCTTCACCATGAAGCCATAGGCCGTCTTCGCCCTATTTTTCGCCAATTCCTTAAGCTCGGCATCAGTGATCTCTATTCCAGCAAGCAATTCCTCATGCAGTTGCTCATTGCGACTCTCTCCATCTGGAAGTGTCAAAAGTCGTTGCCCAAGCTTGATGCGCCCTATGTATTGGGCATATGCCGCCTTCAGGCCTGACTGCACTTTCGGGTCTGTAAATGTTGGGGTGGGCACTGGTTCTCCAGGCGCCAACTTAAATCCAGCATCTAGAAAAATGGCGCCATCCGCCTTAGCTCTTGCAAGCGCCTTCTTATCCTGCACAGGATCATAAGCACCAATGATCTCTAAGCTCGAGTTCGGGCGCTTCACTAGATACTCGCCAAATTTTTCTAGGCGGTCTTGATCCGCAACAAGGAAGACTGCTTCTCCAGGTACTGCATTAACGCCCTCTTCGCCACCCATTCCTAAAATAGATGCAAGAGCTCTAAATGGTGCTGTTGCTACGTTTGTTAGAACATTACTAATGGCCTGCCAAACCAAACCGCTGGCACTAAATTCTGGAGAGTCAACATTGCCTGCGATGCGAACCGTGACGTCAATCGTGTCATCAGAGTCTTCTAACAAAGCAATTGCCAAGCCTAGTGGTAATTTTTTGCCAGTAAAGTCCGGCACCTCATCACCCAGCACCACCTTCTTAATAATGATCTGATTACTTCCATTAAGTTCGCCATCTTTAGCTTTGTAATTTAGATTGAGGTTTAGTCGTCCGCCAGTAATTTGATAGCCTGCGAATGTCATGACTGCAGGATTGAAGGCAGTCAGCGGGAGATTTCTAAAACTCATCAAGATGTCATGATTGCGTCGTGGGTCATCAAATGCTGCTTGACCTTTTACTCGCATACTTCCCGAGCCAGCAACAATGCCATCCATCGCCACAGTGGCAAATCGACCAGGAGTATTGCTGACCCCCAAAAGAGTGGCATTGAACCTCTTCACATCCACCTTGAAATTAGGGCGCATCGCCATATCTGAAAAGTAGACCTCTCCATTCTTCAGAAGAGTGGATCGAATATCTAAATTAAATGTGGAGGGAGCGCTTACCTTTGACCCAGTTACAGGCTCGGACTTTAATTCTGTTGTTGACTTAGCAAATAACCTTCTAAAGTTTGAGAACCCTTCTTCATTAATTTCAAATTGCAGGGTTGGCGCATCAATGGTCAACTCATCTATTGCGAGACTATTGTTGGAACCCTGTTTTGACTTAACTGATTGATATTCAAACTGACGAATATCTGCCATCCCCCAAACAATCAGTGGATTTTTTTGACCTTTCTCTAGTATTGCTAAATCTGCAATATGAATATCGCCCTTAACCGAATCAGTCTCACCGCCTATCTTCACGACTAGATCGGCATTCATCAAGCCACTGGTACCGATGAGTTCTTTATTAGCTGGCAATAGAGCGACGATTGGCGAGGTTGCAAGACTGTGAATTTCTAACTTGCCATTAACTGACTTCGAGCCGGTATTGAAATCCCAGTGTGAGCGTATCTCACCCTCATCCAACCTCAAGTTGAGCTGCGCGCCTAAGTTACCTGGCTGAGGATTATCCAATCCACCTGTAATAGCAACATGGCGATACGCAATGGTTTTATTGATTCCAGGTATTAATAACTGCAAGGCACCAAGATTAAAGTCGTATTGACCACGGACCCCAGTCACTAAACCATTCTTATCGTAATTGGCTACATCAAGCAACTTCATCGTAAACGGGTTGAGTGATTCTTTTAATTTGCTCGAATCGTCTACCAAACTTAAAGAAGCTGAACTGACGATAAATTCATCAATCGATATTTTGAGAGGCTTCTTGAGTTCTTTGGGATCTGAAGGAGGTATCGCCTTTTCAACGGCAGCAATCAATTCCTGCCAATTCCATGCCCCTGCATGCATACCCTTAGCCAACCTCTTCTCGACCAATACCTTGGGCTCTTCCAGCAAAATCTCATCAAAGCCCAGCTCCCCTAAAACTAGCTTCGTCCACTTGAGGGTAATGACTAACTTTTTGAATTCCAATAATTTAGAACCACCCTCTTTTGCCAAGTGAAGGCCATCAAGCTCCACCTTCAGCCGTAATGGAGAAAGGCTAAGGTCTTGATAGGAGATCTCGTAACCGATATTTTCACCATATTCGGCCAGGGACTTTTTAATCAAGCCAGGCAGCAACAAATGGCTTCCCAACCAAAATAAGGCGGCTATCAGAATACAAAATCCCGCCAAACGCAGAGACCATCGCTTTATTCGGGGGTATGTGAGGGAAAGCATCTACTTGTCTTTATAGGCCAATATCAGTAACAATGAAAATGAACGCAGAATAATAAATATACCCTTTAGGAGACCCCATGAAAACATTCCTCAAAAAACTGACCTTATCTATTGCGTACCTTGCCGCCCTATCGATTGGTGGTGTTGCTTACGCCCAAAACTCTGATGGCTTTACCGATCTGATTGATGGCGTTAGCTTAAGTGGCTGGAACATTATTGGTAGCGCCAACTGGGTCATTGGTAACGGCATTGTCGAAGGCAATAAGCCCAATGGTTTTTTAGTCAGCACCAAGACTTACAAAAACTTTGTCATCAAGGCTGAGTTTTATGCCGAGTCTAATACGAATAGCGGCATTTTCATTCGCTGCCAAGACCCTAACAAGGTGAGTCAATCCACTTGTTATGAAATCAATATTTGGGATACCCGCCCTGAACAAGCATACGCAACCGGCGCTATTGTGGATGTTGCCAAAGTTGACCCGGTACCTAAGGCCGGTGGACGCTGGAACACCATGGAAATTATTGCAAATGGCTCCAACTTTAAGGTCATGATGAATGGTGTAGTCACAGTAGCGAATGGCCAAGATAGTAAATATTCTGAAGGCCCCATTGCCCTTCAATCTGCTGGTGGCGTCATTAAATTTAAGAAGTTGCAAATAAAGCCTCTATAAGCTTTGACGCCCAAATAAATCAAAAGCCGCTGTCAAGCGGCTTTTTTAATTCTCTCGAGATCAAGGGTCTTACGCTGGCGGAAAGCCTGCTTTTTGCTCCCACATATTATTAAATACATGGATGATTGGCTTTTCATAAACACCTGCCTTGGTATAGGGCTCATCCTTTAACCAAGCTTCCACATCTGCCCTGCTAGGAAAGTCGATTGCGAGCAAGCTACCAACTGTAGTCTTACCGTCATCAGAAGTCATCGGTCCAGCAAAAGCCATGCGGTCAGAAAGTTGCGCCAAGTAAGCGCGATGCTCTGGTCGAATTTGTACACGCAAGTCAGCAGTACCGGGCTTATCCATCAACAAAATTGCAAAGATCATGTTTTCTCCATCATTTAATTGGTTTTATTTTTAAATCTTAATTAGCAAGATATTACGGTAAGTTCCAAAGAAAAAACCACCCGAAGGTGGTTTTCTTGATACTTGGCGGAAGAGGCGGGATTCGAACCCGCGGTAGGCTATTAACCTACGCACGCTTTCCAGGCGTGTGACTTAAACCGCTCATCCACCCTTCCGGAACCGATGATTATACGATTCCCGAAGGGGTTTGGTCTAAATCTTGATTTAGCTTATTACAGAGACTCTTTGAGCTGGTCCAAGATGTGTGGGTTTTCCAGGGTGGAGGTGTCTTGAGTCACTTCCTCGCCTTTAGCAATCACACGTAAGAGACGGCGCATGATCTTGCCAGAACGGGTCTTAGGCAAGTTATCACCGAAACGAACGTCCTTAGGCTTAGCGATTGGGCCGATCTCCTTACCTACCCAGTTACGCAGCTCAGTAGCAAGCTTCTTGGCTTCATCACCAGTTGGGCGACCACCTTTCAGAACAACGAATACGCAAATGGCTTCACCAGTCAGCTCGTCAGGACGACCCACAACTGCTGCCTCAGCAACTAAAGGATTAGCCACTAAGCAAGATTCAATTTCCATCGTGCCCATACGATGACCGGAAACGTTTAAGACATCATCGATACGACCAGTAATTGTGAAATAGCCAGTATCTTTATTGCGGATTGCGCCGTCACCAGCAAGGTACAAGGTGCCACCCAACTCTTCTGGGAAATAAGATTTCACGAAACGATCTGCATCATTCCAAATCGTACGAATCATGGAAGGCCATGGACGTTTCACAACCAAGATACCGCCTTGGCCATTAGGAACGTCTACACCAGCCTCATCCACAATCGCCGCCTGAATACCTGGCAATGGCAATGTGCATGAACCTGGAATCATTGGGGTTGCGCCTGGCAATGGTGAAATCATGTGACCACCAGTTTCTGTTTGCCAGAACGTATCTGCGATTGGGCATTTTGAATTACCAACATGCTCGTAGTACCACATCCATGCTTCTGGATTGATTGGCTCGCCTACAGAACCTAGGAGGCGCAGTGATGACAAATCGTAGCTCTTTGGATGCACTGCTTCATCATTACTGGATGCTTTGATCAATGAACGAATTGCTGTTGGTGCCGTGTAGAAGATGGATGCCTTGTGTTTTTGGATCATATCCCAGAAACGGCCAGCATTTGGATAAGTTGGAACGCCCTCAAACACAATCTCAGTGGCACCTACAGCGAGTGGGCCATAAGTAATATAAGAGTGACCCGTTACCCAACCAATGTCGGCAGTGCACCAGAACACGTCATTAGGCTTGATGTCAAAGGTCCACTTCATTGTGAGAATGGCCCACAAGAGATAGCCGCCTGTTGAGTGTTGCACACCCTTTGGCTTACCAGTGGAACCAGATGTGTAAAGAATGAATAATGGATGTTCAGCGCTCACCCACTCTGGCTCGCAAGTCGTTGCTTCATTAGCTACGATCTCTTGCATCCAAACATCGCGACCTGCTTGCATAGTGACATCAGTACCAGTACGCTTGCTCACGATGACATGCTTAACCTTAGGGCACTCACCAGTAGATAGTGCTTCATCACAAATTGCTTTGAGTGGCAATGCCTTGCCACCGCGGAACTGTCCATCGGCAGTAATCACCGCAACTGCACCCACGTCCATGATGCGATCACGCAATGCTTGGGCTGAGAAACCACCAAACACTACAGAGTGAATTGCGCCGATACGCGCACATGCCTGCATAGCAACAATGCCTTCGATGGTCATTGCCATGTAAATGATGACGCTGTCGCCAGACTTAACCCCCATCTTGCGCAATGCGTTTGCCATTTTGCAAACGCGCTCAAGCATTTCTTTGTAAGTTACTTTGGTAACTGTGCCGTCATCCGCTTCAAAAATGATGGCAGTCTTATCACCCAAACCAGCTTCAACTTGACGATCTAAGCAGTTGTATGAAGCATTGGTGGTGCCATCTTCAAACCATTTGTAGAAAGGCGCCTTGGATTCATCTAAAACCTTAGTAAATGGCTTTTTCCAATAAAGATTCTCTTTAGCAAGGCGACCCCAGAAACCGTCGTAATCTGAATTAGCTTCAGCACAGAGCTTGTTATACGCCTCCATACCTGGAATTGCCGCACCCTTTACAAAGTCTGCAGGTGGGTTAAAAACGCGGTTTTCTTGCTTTAATGGTTCCATGCTTCACAGCCCTCTATCTAATAATCAATAATCTAAAATCAACAACAAATGCGAGAAAATGTCGCAAAATGACCTATTTAGACTCTCAAGACCTTAGAAGATAAGTGAAAACACTTGGGATTTGCTCTATGGCAAACCCTTAAAATAGGGCAAACCTTACTAATAATGTGGAAATAAGCAGATAACCATGACCAATATCAAACAAAACGACCTGATTCAAAGCGTTGCGGACGCATTTCAATTCATTTCCTACTACCATCCCAAGGACTTTATTACCGCCATGGGCAAGGCTTATGATTTGGAACAGGGTCATGGTGCTAAAGATGCAATTGCCCAAATTTTGACCAACAGCCGTATGTGCGCCGAAGGTCACAGGCCAATGTGCCAAGACACTGGTATTGCCGTGGTATTCCTAAAGATTGGTATGAACGTTCAATGGCCTGATGCAACTATGAGCGTCACCGATATGGTGAATGAGGGTGTGCGTCGCGCTTACCTTAATCCCGACAATATGTTGCGCGCTTCAGTGTTGGCAGATCCAGCAGGCAAACGCAAAAATACTGGCGATAACACTCCTGCAGTCATCCATTATGAAATCGTTCCAGGGGATGATGTTGAAGTGATTTGTGCGGCCAAAGGTGGTGGCTCAGAAAACAAGGCCAAGATGGTCATGCTAAATCCTTCAGACTCAATCGCGGATTGGGTTCTGAAGACCGTGCCTACCATGGGCGCAGGCTGGTGCCCTCCTGGCATCCTCGGCATTGGTATTGGCGGCACACCAGAAAAAGCTATGCTCATGGCCAAAGAAGCCTTGATGGGTCCCGTTGATATTCAAGAACTCATTGAGCGTGGTCCTCAAAATCGCGTTGACGAACTGCGTCTCGAGCTCTATGAAAAAGTGAACAAACTCGGCATCGGCGCTCAAGGCCTAGGTGGTTTAGCCACTGTGCTCGATATCAAGATCTTGGATTACCCAACGCATGCTGCTTCATTGCCAGTTGCCATGATTCCAAATTGCGCAGCAACTCGTCATATTCATTTCCATTTACATGGCGATGGTCCTGCAAAACTCGAAGCCCCTTCACTCTCAGATTGGCCAGATGTAACTTGGACACCAGACGTTCAAAAATCCAAGCGCGTGAATTTAGACACCCTCACTGCTCAAGAAGTGGCCGGTTGGAAACTAGGTGAAACACTATTACTGAACGGTAAGATTTTGACTGGTCGTGACGCCGCTCATAAGCGTATTCAGGATATGCTCGCCAAAGGCGAAGAATTGCCAGTGAGCTTTAAAAACCGTGTGATCTATTACGTTGGTCCCGTTGATCCGGTACGTGAGGAGGCAGTTGGCCCGGCAGGCCCTACTACTGCAACTCGTATGGATAAATTTACTGAAATGATGCTTGCTAAAACTGGCTTGATCTCGATGATTGGTAAAGCTGAGCGCGGACCCGAGGCGATTGAAGCAATTAAGAAACATAAGTCAGCTTACTTAATGGCTGTTGGTGGCGCTGCTTACTTGGTATCTAAAGCCATTCAAACTTCTAAGGTAGTTGGCTTCGCCGATCTAGGCATGGAAGCGATCTACGAGTTTGATGTCAAAGACATGCCAGTCACTGTTGCGGTGAACTCAGAAGGTATCTCCATGCACAATGAAGGTCCACGTGAATGGCAAGCGAAGATTGCTGGCATTCCAGTCAAGATTGCTTAATGAGCAATTACTGAGCAAGCATAGTCAACATTGGCACTCATCGGGGTTTTCGATTCTGGCGTTGGAGGCTTATCCATTTTGGATGAGGCTCTGCGTCAGCTGCCCCAGCACGACTTCATTTATCTTGCTGATTCAGCAAACGCGCCTTATGGCGAAAAATCGAGCGACTGGATTGCCGAGCGCAGCCTTGCTCTTTGCAGTTATCTGGCCAGCAAAGGGTGTGATGCGATTGTGGTTGCATGCAATACCGCAACAGCTGAAGCGATAAAGCAAATTCGGGAAACGCTTTCTATTCCAATTATTGGTGTTGAGCCAGGCATTAAGCCAGCAGCCATGCAATCGCAAAACAATATTGTGGGTGTCCTGGCTACTGAGGCGACTCTCAAGAGCGATAAGTTCAATGCCTTATTAAATACCTTGCCAAATGATTGTCAGTTCATCAAGCAAGCTGGCGCAGGATTGGTGCCGTTGATAGAGTCTGGTAAAGCGGATAACGAAGAAACCTTAGAGTTGCTAGCAAAACATCTTGAGCCCATTCAGGATGCCGGCGCCGATACCTTAGTGCTGGGCTGCACGCATTACCCCTTCTTGAGGAAAGCTATTCGTAAGCTGCTAGGCGAATCTATTACGCTGATTGACACCAGCGATGCTGTGGTTAGACAGCTCAAAAGACAGCTTGAGAAGCTTAAAGCTACAAGCTCTAGCAATGAACATGGATCAATACTATTCCTGAGCAGCAAGAATGAAGAGTCACTATTGCTCATGGCGCAAGATTTAATGTCTGCCGATTTAACTTCGCATGCAGTTGAAGCGCGCATCTTGGGTGAAAGAAGATGAGCGCCCTTCTGAAAAAGTTAGACGATTTTTTACCGTTCAATAAAACTGAACGCATCATTATTAGCATTGTGGTGCTCTTGCATGCCCTGCCTGCGCTTGAGTTTTTACACTTTAGTCAGCGCCCACCGCAAATGGATGATGAGCGCGTCATGGCGAACTTGGTTAGTCCGGAAGCTTCCAAAACCCAGCAACCCCCTGCAGCCACTCCACCAAAACCCCAAGAAGAGAAGAAAAAGGTGAAGGAAAAGGCTAAAGAAAAGCCCTTAGATAAGCCCAGCCCAACTCAGGCACAGCAGACACCACAACAAAACCAGACCCAGAGCAAGTCTGAGTCTCAGTCGCCAGCTCAATCGCAGACCCAAAACGCTGCTGTTGCCCCCGCTACCAGTGGGGGTGCTAGCGGCACGCCGATTCAGACTGACATTGGTAAACTAGTTGTGGTTTACCAGCCCGATGCAGATGCCTATTACCCATCATTCTCAAAGCGCTCCGGGGAACAAGGTGCAGTGGTAGTGCGTTTGATTATTGACGAAAGCGGAAACGTGGAAGAGGTAGCGCTGCTTCAATCGAGCACCTTCCCTAGACTAGATCGCGCTGCAACTGATATCGGTAAACGTTATCGCTTTAAACCTTTTTTAGTAAATGGTTCACCCCAAAGAATTTCCACTAATCTTTTAATCAAATTTAATCTCAAGAATTAATCAATATGAATACACCATTTGGCATAGCAAATCTCTGGCTTGAAGGCGATGCGATTACTCGATTTGTAGCAATTGCCCTGCTCATCTGCTCTATTGTGACTTGGGTCATTTTGCTCACTCGACTTTGGGATTTACGTAATCTACGCAAACTTAAGCCTGAACTTGAGCAATTCTGGCGCGCCACTTCATTTGATCAAGGCTTACAAGCATTTAGCAATCATGCCGTCAATCCTTACTATCAAATTGCCAAGTCTGCGACTAAAGCATCCGCGCATCATCAAAGTCAATCGAACAACCACCGTGAATTACTGCAAACACTGAACTACTCTGAGTGGATGGCAAGAAGCCTTAAAAATAGCGTTGACAGCATTGCGGCCGGATTACAGAAGGGCTTGACCTTCTTAGGATCTACTGGCGCTATCGCTCCATTCATTGGTTTGTTTGGTACCGTTTGGGGCATCTATCACGCCCTGATTGCCATCAGCAGCTCAGGAAGCGCACAACTGGATCAAGTAGCTGGTCCCATTGGCGAAGCGCTCATCATGACTGCCCTTGGTCTTGCGGTTGCTATCCCTGCTGTATTGAGTTTTAACGCCATTAATCGCGCCAATAAGTTATTTGTCGCCGACCTCAATCGCTTTGGTAATGATCTATTAGCCTACTTTGTTACTGGTGCCCGCGTTAATTCCGGAGAATAGTCATGTCTTTTCATATCCAAGACGACCAAAACGACGATAACATCATGTCGGAAATCAATATGACGCCGATGGTGGACGTCATGCTGGTGCTGCTGATTATTTTCATCATCACCCTACCGGTAATACAGCAGGCGGTGAAGGTAGAACTTCCAAAGGCTAATAGCGTTCGCAATGAAGTCAAGCCTGAGTCAGTTCAACTTTCAATTGATGCTAATGGTCAAATCTTTTGGAATAGCACTCCGATCGATTTAAAGACCTTTGATGGCTATGCTGAAAAAGCCGCCCAAAAAGATCCTCAACCAGAAATTAATCTGCGAGCTGACAAGTCTGTGAAGTATGAATATGTTGCGCAGGTCTTGGCTGCATCGCGCCGCGCTGGCTTAACTAAGCTAGGATTTGTGACGGAGCCAAACTAAGTTTTATTTAGTCCTGTATGGAGCTTTAGAAGGGAAGCAAGTCTCTTCACTGGTGTGCGTGCCGTTTCCAATAGTTGCACCCAAGATACCGCCCTGTATTTTCTCGACCTTCTTAAACTTGCCAGTAACCGGGTCAAGCGTAATGTTGGTGATGACGTTACCTGCGGGATAAGAAACTCCCATAATTTCTTCAGGCTGAAAATTTGCCTCGATCAATATCAAGATATTGGGTCGCGCCAAGGTGATGCTTTTGACAACTTGTGTTCCATACATATCTGACTGATCTAGGTCACGATCATCTAAAAAGATCTTGGCTTTTTGGGCACCCGAAGCAAGAGTCATTTTCATTTCATACTCTTCGGTGTAGCCTTTTTCTGTGCGCTTGCAATTAAATTCTAGAACATCTACAGCCCGGCTAGGTAGAGAGGCAATAGCTAAACAAAAGCAAAGTAGGATTTTAGATAAATTCATAATGATGGCAATACCACTGCGATAAAAGCGTAACCTGGAGTCAAAGGCGCTATTCTAATTTAGAAATATTTGCCGTAATCGAATTTAATTTATCAGAAACTACAGGCTCTCCTTCAGGATCTGCTTCCACCAAATTAACTTCATTGACTTCATCTGGTGCCCTGAACCATTTAAATACCACCAAGGCAACCGATAAAAGCGACATCACCAGACCAAAGATTCCCTTAATTTGATCAATGGTCTGAGCGGTTATAAAGGGTTGTTTGCTGGCAATATAAACCTCCGTTCCATCAGAGATAGGAAATCCAGAGGGGGTAAGCATTTTGTCTTCTGTAATTTGAAAGCTAAATTGTGAGGCAACCTGAGGGCCATATAACACTGGCAACAACGCAGCAATCGCATGAGGATCGACATCCTTGTTTGCTAAAAGATTCAGATTAACACCCACTACCTGAATATCTTTGGCTGGTACTGGCGGAGAGATTTGATACATGTAGGCCAAGATCTTGGCATCAGCCACCCAACCCATGCGCATCGCTAATGAAGGCGGGAAGGACATCTCCAAAAGTTGGTACCCGCGCTTTTGCACCAGAAAATCCACGGTGGCAGACGGCGCATATGAAACCTGAACAACGACATCGGGCAATCTATCGGTTTTCATACCCAACAGTTGTTCATCGCTAAAGTTCGTCTCAACGTAATCAACTTCTGGGACCAGTCCTGAAAAACGCAAAATCTGGTTCGAGACAATGCTAGGTCCGCCATTTTTCTCACCTAAATTCACGGTCTTGCCGCGGATGTCATGAATAGTTTTGACATCACCCTTAACCAAGAAATGAATTAACTGTGGCGCAATCGATGCAACCTGACGCACATTTTCATAGCCCACCGCATCGATCCCGCCCTGCACAAATGCAAGATCTAATGTTCCATCATTTAAGTCATTCAAAGCCTGAAATGAACCCTTGGTGGGTGTAATCATCAAAGAAATATTTTTGCGGGTAGCCTCTTCTTGCAATACTTTTGCCAATTGATGGCTTTTGGTAAGCATCCCACCACCGCTTATAGATAATTCGTAATGACGCGGGTAAAGTTCATAGGCAAATTTACCGGCCAGCCCTAGCAAAAGCGCTATGACGATGAGCGCCAGACCTTTACGAATGTGATGCTTACTTCTGAGCCAATCCAAACCCTTGAATAGCAACTCTTCGACTTCGTTAGATGCATTTTCCATTAGCTCACACCTCTATATCGAAACTTGAGTTAAGCCATGCTTCACAAATACATCCTGCCCTTCAGCACTCAAACTGAAACGCACAAAATCTTTAGCAACAGCACTGCCAGAATTTTTATTTACCAAAAACATATCTCGACTTAAAGGATAGAGTTTTAGCAACAGTGTCTTATCGCTAATCTCTACACCATCAATCGAGATAGCCTTTACCTTGGTACTGAGGTTTTTATTGGTTAAATAACCGATGCCATAGGGATCATTTGCAATCGCATCTGACATCTCATTTGCACTATCGAACACCTTCACATCTCGCGCAAATTTAGCACCCTTTAGTATGACGTCCTCAGCAAAGGCACGAGTAGTTGAGCCTTCGTTTCGACTGCAGATACTAATCTTTGCATTAGGTCCGCCTAACTGCTTCCAGTTAGTAATCGCGCCTTCAAATATTCCATTTAATTGATCTATTGAAACATTGCTGATGTCCATGCTTGGGTGCACAACAATTGCAACACCCTCAATCCCCACAAGACTGCTATGTAAATCAAGATTGAATTCTTCAAAATTAAGATCTCTAGACATCATCGCTAAATCAATCCCCCCGTTTTCCAAGGCAACCAGACCAGCAACAGATCCTCCACCCTCAATAGCGATCTTTACATGAGGATGTTTTTCAATAAATGGTGCAGCCAATAGAGCAACAAAGCGAGACACTGCAATTGATCCCGAGATCATGAGCTCTTTTCTGGCTCTTGCAATGATGTATGGATAGGATATCAAGCCAGTAAGGGTTGCAGCACCCACCCCGGCAGCAATGCCAACATTACGGAGAAATTGACGACGCTCCATCGCTATTCGCCCAACACCGGAACTAAGCCCATTTCTTTAATCATGGCCTGCCCTGCGTTTTTATCCAGGCAATAGGCAATAAAGTCTTTAGCCTCTTTGCTGGCAGATGGTCTGGTTAGGAGCTGTAATTCATTTCGTATTGGGTAGCGACGCTGCTTAATATCGAGATAGGTCGGAAATACACCATCAATAGACAGGGGTTTCATTTTTTCTTTATTTAAGAAGGTTGTGCCTATATACCCAATAGAAAAAGGATCCGCTGTAATAGCCTGTATCAAACCATTCAAGCTTCTCACCACTTTTGCCCTCAAGGTAATGTGATCCTTTCCTGCAACCTGCCTTTTCCATGGCTCGTATGTTCCTAGCTGCGGATCATGACTTATGACATTAATTTGACCAGAGTATTTTCCTAAGGAATTCCAGTCCGTGATATTGCCAGTAAATACATCATGCAATTGCTCAAGCGTAAGATCATTAATTGGGTTGGCGCGGTTAACAATGGCAGCAATACCGTCGGTAGCAATCGTCACTTCCTCAATCTTCAGTTTGTGTTTATGGGCCCATACCTCAATATTTGGTGGAATCTGCCCAGATGCCATGCCGATAGTGCAGGTGCCATCTAACGCTGACTTGTAACCCATTGCCGTTCCGCCACCAACCAGTGGCAAATGAACGTGAGGATGCTCATCCATATAGCGCATGCCAATCCGCTGCATCAACTTTAAAACAGTTGTTGACCCGCGCAGCTGGATAAATTGCAACTGAGATAGATCAACGGGCTTACTGGACATCGTCAAGAACCCAAAGACGGTAGGATGTGAACAATGGCTTCTGGGGTGACTCTACTTTCACCAACAAACAATCCTTCTAATGCAATCACCAAGGTGAACAACACAGAAACACCAATCGTCACACCCCCAACATATGCAACCATTTTTGGCAGAGGATTTTGCAGCCACCCGAACACAATCAGCAATGCAACCGAGATGGCTAATGCATCCCATAAATAAGAAGGCAACTGCAGCCTAGCGGCCGACAAACGCGCCTCTCTAACATCGGATAATTGATTTAAGGTTGTGACGATTTCTGCCCTAGCCATCTGCTGCACCGAATTTCGGGGGTCTAGAAGCCTAATGCCTTGAGTAAGATCCGTTAAATCATTAGAAGCCTCTTCACTTCTTTCATTTTTAGCCATGAGTGGCCACTCATCATTTACGACTGCATCGGCATAACTTTTGAGATCACCCTGAAGTTCTGATGCATTCGCACCGCCAAAAGCAGCAAGCGAGCGATTTAGTTTGAACATCAATGCAGCCTCACGCGAGACTAAATCCTCGACATTGCGATGGTCGCCCTGCACACGCACTAATGAGAACGCAATTAATAACAAGGTGATTGAAGTAAAGAGTTTAAAACCCTCTTCAGCACCTTTAGCAAGATGCTCATCCGGGTTCAGTTTGCACTTCCAGCGAATATAAAAAGGAATTGCAGTAGACAGCAATAAACCAACACACATAATGCTAAGGCCAATAACAATATTGGGAAGTGTATGTAAGTAGTTAATCATGAATTGCCAATCCTAAGACTATTTAGTGGATGATAAATAAATTCAAAGTCGACATCAGGTTAACCGACTCAAGACTTTCATGGAAATTTTCTGAGTTCCGTGAACGCGCCGCATTGGCAACCCCAGAATTACGTATCGATGGTACATCATCATAGGACTGTGCCAAGCTATCCCCACCCCTCAAAACTAATGGCGTTACATCGGCATGCGGAACCCCCGGAGGGAATGGAGAAATATTCCCGGCAAACAGATTTTGATTCACAGGAGTAAATGCGGCTGGATTATTGTTCATGGCCCTTAGGCGGCTTTCGTATTTGCCTTCTCGAGTAGCGCCTGGTTTATTGGCGGCTAAGGCTTTAGCTGCGACGAGTTTAGGCGCAGACTTATCAGTATTTTTAAATCCATTGGCATATTTGCTAACGTACTTAGGTAGTCCATTAGCAGGCTTAACACTCTGATCTTTTGCATCTGCTTTTTCCACACCGTCTTTAGCACTTCCATACTTTCTTGTCTCGGAATTAATGCTGCCATTCCTAGCATCCTTACTCTCCTTGGTGGAGCTTGCCCGATTAGCAGCCGGTGGTGGGGGTGCTGGTGGAGGTGCTTGAGTAGATGAAGTATTTACTGGTGGCGGAGCCGCTCCAGGAGGAGGTGGTGGTGTGAGCTGAATACTTCCATCAGCCATCACCATCAAAGGCGCCACCTTTACTGGGGCAAGCATAGATACCTCTCCACCAGCAGCAGATGGCGGAGGAGAGTTTGCCGGCGCTGGAGGGGCAGGAGCAACCATCGGTGCGAGTATTGATGCCACTTCCAATTTAGCTGGGGCAGGAGCGGGCAATGGTGAGCTAAACATCGCCTGCGGTGGAGGTGGAGGCGGTGGAGGCGTAACTACAGCAACCGTTTGCGATGCTGTAATAATGGGTTGAACCGAACCCGCAGTAGATGCTGCTGCCGTCACCGTAAGGTTCATAGGCATAGCTACCAGCATAAAGTGACCGGAGTCTGCTCCACTCAAGCTCACACCCTTGACAATGAGATTAGCGTAGGTGCCAGCACCCACTGAATTCGTAATGGTGCTGGTATTACTTAAGTAACTTGGTGTCCCTGTAATGGAAAGATTTGTATAAGAACCAGCACCAAGAGTGACAGTAGTGCCAGAGGCATTCATTAGTTGATAGCCAAGATTCAAAGATCCCGATGTGGCTGTTGCTGTATTTTCAGTAATGAACAGAGCGTTACTTAAGTCAAAGCTTGACCCTGCGAGAGCGACTCCAAAATGATTATCCGCAGTAAAAGATGCGGCGGCCGTCACTAGAGCGCTAATACTTCCACCATTACCACTTCCACCATTGGCTTGAATGATGCCGCCATGGAGATTCAGAGTACCAGTATTAGCAATCAGATTTATTGAACCGCCATTAACCGATCCTCCTGCAGATACTTCCCCAGCTATAGTGATCGCATCCGCCTTTATACCAATCATGCCGCCATCGCCAGCCACCCCATTGGCCTGTAATTGACTTCCAGGCGTAACTAGATTGGTAATGGGGTCGGTATAGGCGCCCCTGGTGTAGATATCCGTACCCGCTAGGTAAATAGCTCCGCCCGTGGTTCCATTTGCCAGAACCTGAGAACCAGACTCCAAACTCACTATCGCAGCGTTAGTTGGAATTATTTGAGTAGCCGTCAAATAAATGACATTACTTGCAGCTTGCGTTGTTGAGTTAACAACAAGCAAGGTGGGATCATTTGCCGCCACGCTAGAGAAAATCGTGTTAGCACTACCGACAGCGTTAAGGGTAATCAGATTCGCAGCCGTAAGGGGTGCCGCAGGCACTGTTGGCAGGCCAGCACTCAACCTTAGAGCGCCCGATATATAGATAGCTTGCGCTAATAACTCAATTGCATTGCCAAGAGTACCAGCGCCCCCACTAAATAAGTAGTTATTTGCCAAAACCCTTGCATTACTGGCAATCGTGATCGTGGGTGCTTGAATTGTTATCTTGGATGCATTGATAGATGATCCTGCTGCACCGAGATAGGCGATTGAAGAACTAATAATCACATCTAAGTTTTGGCCTTCAATGCTGCCATTCAGAACAAAGTTACCAGCCGCGCTCATGATTAAGGTGGTGTAACTAGCTCCAGCCTTGAGAATATGTGCCCCGCTGTCAACGGTTATCGAACCGGTACCATTGACAATACAGCCGCCCACACTACAAGCAGTGGTGTTGGCAGTTACTGCAATAGTGACGTTGCCAGTAGATAAAGCCGTAGAAATAGTATTTGCTGTTGAAGCATCAATCATCAGATCAACTGGATCCAATAACCAGGTTCCCGCTTTACCATTCACTGCGCTGGTATTGATACTCACTGTTGGCACTAAGGAGACGGATCCCTTAGAGGAAGTTTCAATAAACCCACCGTTACCTGACAAGACGCCACCCATGGATTTCAAGATACCTGCGACCGTGGTTTGAACTTGTGACCAGATAGCAATCACGCCGCCATTCCCGGCTTGAGTGGCAGATGTATCGATCAACGCATTCTCTTGGATAGCGACTGTTTGAGCGAGTTGATTATTTTTGGCTGCAGCATCTGCATTAGCCTTCACATTTTGGGCAGCTTGAATTGGATTGCCTGCCGATGGATTTACCTGGCTACCGCCAGATACTGCTGTATTTGCTAGACCGATATTCACCTGCCCGCCAGCAGTTGCGCCGGTTGCCGTGGTGCTGGAGCTCTTGGCTACGACGATCTCATTACCGATCAGGTTAATCTGCCCACCTGCTTGAGTCTGACTATTAGATGAGAGTGCTCCGAATTGCGTTACAAACTTAGCCACTAACTCAATCACGCCACCATTATTGATTGCTGAATTCGCTGAGATGCGGCCAGTATTTTTAATTACGCCCGCCATGAGCTGGTTAGCGACACCAGTAGCTAGGACTACCAAACCACCGGGGGCTTCAATGATGTGCTTGTTTGATATCAGTCCGTTATAGGCGCTCTCATCTACTTTGATCGCGATGAGTGACTGACCCTGAATAGTCAGCGAAATTTGATTGCCTGAACCAATAGCTACGGCGCCGCCTTTTTGAGCAAGGAGGTAGCCCTGATTACGCACTTCTGGAGCAAGTAACGCAATAAAGCCACCCTCAGTAGCAGTCGGATCTGTTTGGTTGGTGCGGATGGTACCTTTGTTGATGATTTTTCCTGCTTGGTTACCAATCCCAGTGCCATCATCTTTAAAGCTGGCTTTGCCATCCATAAATTCTTTATCGGCAATGTTCAGGGTAGAAGCTACTACTGCAGCAGCATTGATTTCTGCGCCCTTACCAAAGGTGACACCATTGCTGTTCACCAAAATCACTTGGCCGTTTGCACTCATGGCGCCATTAATCAATGATGCTGTTGCACCAGTAACTCGATTTAAAGTGACTGCATTGGCGTTGGGTTGATTAAATGTAACAGATGCATTTTTACCCACATTAAAACTATCCCAGTTCACCACTGCACGTTGTGAAGTTTGGTTTACCGTCATGGATGCTGAAGTGGGAGTTTGGGCTTGGGAAATGGAGGCGGAACCAGCGACAACCTGCCCATTGATTGGGAGCGCATTTACCGGGGGAGCAGCTGAGGCGGCTTGAATGAAACTAGCAAACCCTCCAATAAAAAAAGAAAGTGTTATTACCTTCTTAATCCCAAAGGAAGAAGTTGAGATAAACCCAAAGGAAGAGTTTGAGGATGAAATCCTCAGCGGATTAATCAAAAACTTTTATATAGTAGGTTAGAGCCCTGATTTTACTGGGATTTCCCATAAAAGTGGTACGAGAAAAGCCTAAAAAATACATCCTGAAGGAGGAATAGGGGAAATTGTGGTTTGGAGGTGGTGCCCGAGGCCGGAATCGAACCGGCACGACTTTTTTGAGTCGGCAGATTTTAAATCTGCTGTGTCTACCGATTTCACCACTCGGGCCCGCACTGACAGTAAAGCAGTGCTAAACAAACCAAGACAACTGAAATTTTAGCATGCAAGGCCTCTAGGGGCCCTTTTGCCCCTCTGCCCAAGGGTGCACTAGATAAAACATCTAAAATATCTCCATGAATTTACCGGCAAAATCATCGGGGCTGAGCAAGCTTGTACAGGCTGGCCTATGGCTAATAGGGCCCTGCCTCATTATTGGATTAGCAGTCACTCTTGCCTATTTATATTGCGCCCAATCGAATATCTCTGGGAAACGCAAGATTAAAAGTCTAGGCGATTCTGTTGCCATCACCTTTGATGCATCCGACATTCCACATATCAGCGCAAAAAGCCAAGCAGATGCCTACTTTGCCTTAGGTTATCTACATGCTAGTGAACGCTCCTGGCAAATGGAAATGAATCGACGCATTGCGAGCGGTCGACTTTCAGAAATCTTGGGTAATGACACCGTAAAAATTGATCGCTTTGTACGCACACTTGGCATCAAGCGTGCAGCTGAACGCCAATTTGATCGTTACCCTGTTTCTGCCAAGCGTCTACTGCAAGCCTATGCTGATGGCGTCAATGCTGGTAATGCGCAATTAGGCTGGGCTCTCCCAGTTGAGTATTTCTTAACAGGCTCAAAACCAGGTCATTGGTCGCCAACAGATAGCGTAGCCTGGATGTTAATGATGGCTTATGACTTGGGTGGAAATTGGCAGAAAGAATTACAAAGGCTTGAGCTCTCTCAATTCCTGAGCACCAAAGAAGTATGGGAAGTGGTCCAGCCATATGAAAATGAAGAGCCTGTCAGCAATGTAGATTTTTCCAAGCTGTATAGAGAGTTGAAGGTCTTTCTTCCCTCTCCTGGTCCAGCAGAAAGTAAGCCTCAGAATTTGCCTTCAACCGAGTTGAGTCAGTTAGATCAAATGGGGGCCAGGGATGGCATCGGCTCTAATAACTGGGCCTTGAGCGGCAAACTCAGCACTTCCGGCAAGCCCTTATTGGCCAATGATCCCCATCTGGGACTTTCTGCTCCGGCTGTCTGGTACTTTGCTCACCTTGAAGCCCCTGGTTTAAATGTCATCGGTGGGACCCTTCCTGGAATTCCTGCGGTTGTTTTGGGTAGAACAGATAAGTTTGCATGGAGTTTTACCAATACCGGGCCAGATGTTCAAGATTTATACATTGAGCAAATTGACTCGAAGAATCCAGGCATGTATCGAGGTCCTGATGGACCACTTCTGTTCAAAGTGCATCAAGAGATTATTGACATCAAAGGATCCCCCTCTCTAACTTTCTTGGTAAAAGAAACTCGACATGGTCCTGTCATCTCGGATTCCTATGCAAAAGCCAAGCGTACGATTAATACCGATCGCTTTGCTCTTGCGTTGCGCTGGACAGCCCTCGATATTGAAAATCAATCCGTTGCTGGCTTAATGGATATGAATCGCGCAGCCGACCTAGATCAACTCAAGCAAGCGCTAAGAAAAAATTACGCTCCAATGCAAAACGTGGTGATGGCAGACACAGAGGGCAATATTGCTTATCAGGCAGCGGGGATCGCCCCTAAAAGAATTCTGCACCAGGGGCTCTATGGCGTTGCGCCAGCGCCTGGCTGGGAACGGCAGTATGACTGGAATGGCTATGTCCCCTTTGAGCAGCTCCCCGCCAGCAACAACCCTGAGCAAGGCTGGATAGCAACTGCCAATCAAAAAGTTATTGCTGCCAATAATCCCAACCCTTTAACGAGCGACTGGGACTTACCAACCCGTTATGACCGCATAGTTGATCTCATCAAATCTAAGAGCAGCCATTCGACTGATGATATGAAAATCATGCAAGGCGATACCCTATCGCTTGGGGCAACACCATTATTAGAACTATTTAAGACCAGCCAAGGTTCTCATCCCCTAAGCGCACAAGCGATGGCAATTGGTAAAAGTTTTGACGGCAATATGAAAGTGGATAGCGCAGGCGCACTTCTATTTAACGCCTGGGCAGACCAGTTAACCCGCAATCTCTTCTCTAGATTGGGCTACCTGTTTACTGAAAATTATGGGGCACGCAACTACCGCGCTCCACTAATACAGCAAGTGAAAAATCCCAACAGCCCCTGGTGTGATGATCCAAAAACTGAGAAGGTTGAATCCTGTCAAGAGTCATCCAATAAGGCGCTTGATAAAGCTTTAGATTACCTAAGCAAGGAGTATGGCAATGACCCCAAGTCATGGCTTTGGGGTAAGGCACATATCGCGATCTCTGAACATCGCCCATTTAGCAAGGTACCGCTACTTGGAAGTTTGTTTAATATCAAAACGCCTTTTCCGGGTGATAGCTTCTCAGTCAACGTGGGACGCCTTGAGCTTTTACAATCCGACAATCCCTATGAAACACTGCAGGCACCAAGTTTGCGGACAGTCTATGATTTATCCGATCTGGAGAAATCACTTTTTGTATATCAGACGGGTCAATCTGGATGGGTACAAAGCAAGCTCTATCGCAATATGAACTCGCTGTGGGCCAACAATGAATATTTACCTCTGCAGATGAAGCCAGAAAAGACCAGTCGACAGCTTGAATTAATGAATAAATAAGCATTTCGATAAATGCTAAAAATCTCACTGCCGCCTATCATGGCGAGTAAAATAACTTTATTGTGACCAGTAATTTCAAAGGGCCTTTCATGAAAAAATTATCCTCCCTACTTATTCTATTCGCTGCCGTAATGTGCTCTCCCAACGCATTTGCAGAATGGCAAGAGATCGGCAAACCTGATGCTTTTACTCTTTACGTAGATGCAGCTACGATTCAAAAGCAAGGTGATAAAGTGCAAATCATGTCTTTGTTGGATTTCAAAAAGCCAGGGCAAAATCCAAAAACTAAAGAGACTGCAAACTCCCTTATTGGCCTTAACGAATTTGATTGCAGCACTATGAAATATCGCCCCATCGAATTTAAAGTATTTTCCGGGAACATGGGCAAAGGCAAAGTGGTAGAAGAACAAAAAACTCCAGATAGCTCTTTTGAAACCATTGAGAATGGATCTTGGCCAGCCGGAGTATTTAACGTTGCTTGCCGGACAAAGTAAAGCCGGTTTACTAACGTCAAAGCCGATTGTCTTATCGGCCCTAGGTGTATCAGTTTTTTTTATTAGCGGATGTGCTGCGCCTTTAGCCGCTTTAAGCAGCTCCAGTACGGCAGCTGCCAGCGCAGTTGGAACTGCTGCTGTAGCCAATCCCGGAACAGCGGTTAGCCTTGCCTCAACCGCCGCTACAGGTAAGTCCCCTCTGGAGCATGCTGCATCTGCCGCTACCAAAAAAGAATGTAGCTTTTTTAATGTAATCGACTCAAAGCCTATCTGCATCGAAGTGATCCTGCCAAGGATTACTGACAATAGCGAGCTCTTAATGGGGCCCGCGGATTCCACCCAAAAATCCGCTCAGCAATAACTAGGTCACTTAGCCCAAACCAGCGGGATAACAGACTAAAATTGTCATTTATTAGCAATTAACCAACGATTTAATATGACCACTGAAAACTATTACCTCACCCTCACCTGCCCCAATAAACCTGGAATTGTTGCTGCGGTCTCCACTTATATATTTGAATTGGGTGGTGATATTGAAGAAGCCCAACAGTTTGATGACAAAGCCTCGAAGCGATTTTTTATGCGCGTTAGCTTTAGTTGCCCTGCGAATGTAGATTCACTCAGAGCGGGCTTTTTGGATATTGCAAAGCGATTTGAACTTACTTGGGATTTGCGTGCAGTAAAAGATCTTAAGCGAGTATTAATCATGGCTTCTAAGTTAGATCATTGCCTGGTCGACCTTCTCTATCGGTGGCGCATTGGTGAATTGCCGATGATTATCTGCGGCATCGTCTCCAACCATCCTCGTGATGTCTATGCCAGCATTGATTTTGCAGATATCCCGTTCTATCACTTACCAGTCACACCTGAAACCAAGCCAGCACAAGAAGCCAGACTTCTAGAAATCGTTGCCGAGTCTAAGGTTGATATGGTGATTCTGGCGCGCTATATGCAAATCTTATCGGATGATCTATCTACCCAACTATCCGGTCGCTGTATTAACGTACACCATTCTTTCCTACCAAGCTTTAAGGGTGCCAAGCCTTATCACCAAGCGCATGCGCGCGGTATCAAACTCATTGGCGCCACTGCCCATTTTGTAACGAGCGATTTGGATGAAGGTCCGATCATCGAACAAGACGTGACTCGCGTAACTCATGGTGATACCCCAGATGATTTAGTTCGCAAGGGTCGGGATTTAGAGCGCACCGTTCTTTCCAGGGCATTACGCTACTACCTGCACGATCGTGTTTTAATTAATGGCGCTACTTCAGTGGTCTTTTCCGACTAAGTTAGAAAGCCCTTTGTTAAGGCCTCACCCCTGGGGACTCTAGGGGTAGGCCTCTAGCTCGCCACATCAGAAATAATTCTAACTGCGCCATCTCTGGCGAACCATATTCAAATTGTTGCGCCCTTACACCGCTCATGCAGTTCCGAAGGCGCCTTTGCAATGAGCCTAAGGTTTGCCATTCCAAACGATATATTGGGTAGGCATTGGGATGTCCTTGCGGTATTGGGCTGCCACCAAGCTTAAGACCTGCCCTATCCTCATGGCATTGCGCACAAGATAAATTGAGCTGCCCCATACGCTCATTAAAGGTCTGCCTACCCATTTTCATGAAAGTTGCGTTAGCAGAATTTTCACTGACTGCAATTGGCATCCCTTTGGATTGAAACGCAATGAAGGCTGTTAAAGCTAGCAGGTCTCTGTTCTCGTAAGCCAAAGCGGGGGCTGATTGAGCGCCAACTCGACACTGATTAATTTGCCCCTCTAAGGTCTGGAGTTTGCCTTTAATTACTTTCGGATATTGTGTCGCTACACCCCGCATAGATTTTTTTGCATCACCATGACAGGTGCTACAAGATTTGCTCTGCGGACCTACCTTTTGTTGCCAAAGACTTTCGCCATCACCAACCCAAAACATTGCTGGATTGAGTGAGGGGTCATCCTGCATCGCCTTGTTCTCAGCAGACATTAGTTCATAACTCGATTGCTGGGAAGGCTGCACTGCTTTTGCTACCCCCATAGGTATGAGGTTAGCAAGTATTAAATAAATACTGCTTAGGAATAAAGATGTCTGCTGATTCACGAAACAGTAATGTGAGACTGGTTTACCGCCTCGTACCCATCATCCCCAACCCATCTAAATTCAAGAGTTCCGGACTCCACAGCGATCGTCGTAAAGATGATTAAGGGATTGGCCCCAATCCCCGAATAGAAATCTGCTTTAAACACTTCGACAGTGTTGTAGGTGCAGGTAAAGGTGCGAATGATGTCGCGAGGAATGAGCTTGCCGCCTTCGGTATATCGAAAACCTGACTCCATATCATGCTGCGCAATTGCGCGAATCTCAATAATGGAATCTTTTTTGGCCGTAGCGGGCATCGTAATGGATGTGCGGGAAGTTTTACTCATACCATCTCCGTACATGCTGAAAGGGTTACCAGAGTTTCAGCAGAGCCTTGCCAAAAACTACCATTACTCATCTGTGCAATAGCCCATACCTTCTGGCTATCGGCTAAACGAACGCGCGTCGTAATATTTGCAGTGCCCGAACGTGGAGTAAGGTAAACGGTAAAGATATTAGGCAAAGGATTGCCCTCGGCAATCACATGTATGGTCTTGACATAATCATTGGTGGTCATGGGACTATCAACACTGACCTTCAAGACCACTAGATTACCGTTCTCCACCAGCGGAGGAATAGTTAAGGTTACCTTACCCTCCCGAATAGCTGCACCACCAACAATCTTTTTAATGGCCTCATCAGCCTCTTCTTTTTTAGCAAAGACTGTTAAAGGATTTGCTAACAAGCCTAGGGCTATCAGTCCAAGACCTTGAACTTGCTTAAGCCATTGCCGGCGATACTGAATATTTTTCATCTAGAGTTCAGTTAGTTTTGATTATTTAAAGTCATTAAAAAAGCGACCACATCTTCAATCTCTTGGCCACTCAGTATGTTTTGACCAACGAATTTAGGGGCTACACGATTGAGATGGCTTGTTTGATAGTAGGCCGGCATGATCGTTTGTGGATTGAAATGTGCTGCATTCACAATACGCGCTCTTAATTGAGGTGCATTTAACCTCGCTACGCTCGCCTTCAATTCAGGGGCTAAGTTCCCTTGAAAGCGCTCTTCTGGAAAGGGGCCGCTATGACATAACAAACATAAACCCGTTTGACGACTTGCCACGATTGCCCTGCCACGTACTGGATTGCCCGCCTCAGAAGAAAGGGATTCGAAAATCGAATCCCCCGTAATTACTTGAGCACGCACAGCATTCAGATTGAGGATGACTAGCAATAAAAACGCTAGTGCAATCCTCTTTCTCATCGACACAATTTCACTGTGAGCTAAGTCTTAAACCAACTTGATGCCGCTGTTTTTCAAAGGCACGGTGCGCAAGCGTTTACCTGTTGCACGATAAATAGCATTGAGAACCGCTGGAGCAGCTACAGCAATCGTTGGTTCACCTACCCCACCCCATTCTTTACCGCCACCTTGAATGATGATGGTTTCCACTTTTGGCATTTGAAAAAGGCGAATCGAGTTAAAGGTATCGAAGTTCTTCTGCACAACGGCGCCTTTTTCGATCGTAATCTCTTCTTCAAATAAAGCGGATAAGCCATAAACAAACGAACCAGACACTTGACGGGCAATTTGCGCAGGGTTCACTGCATAACCTGGATCTGTAGCAGCAACAATGCGATGAATCTTCACTTCATTGCCATTAGTAACAGACAGTTCACAAGCTGCAGCAACATAACTGCCGAATGAGCGCATTTGCGCAACACCACGATAGACGCCTGGGGCAGCTGGTTTAGTCCAACCGATACCATCAGCCACTGCATTCAATACTGCAATTGCACGCGGGTACTTTTCCATATGCTTGCGACGGAACTCTACTGCATCCATGCCGGTTGCTTCAGCCAACTCATCCATAAACGTTTCAATAAAGATGGCGTTTTGGTTAACGTTCACACCACGCCAGAATCCTGGTGGCACGTGGGTGTTACGCATAGCGTGGTCAATAGTAAGATTAGGGAAGCTATAAGTAATGCCATGCTCACCACTATCCTCGAGACCCTGGAATGCTAGCGGATCCTTACCTTTGTTTGCGGCAACTACTGCTGGACGTACTGCAGCCAAGATGGACTGACCTGACAAGCGCATATTGATACCAGTGACGTTTTTCTTGTCATCGATTGCAGCAGTCATCTTACACATCATTACGGGATGGTAACGACCCTGGGTCATATCCTCTTCACGAGTCCAAATCAACTTGATAGGAGTACCTGGCATTTGCTTGGCAATATTCACCGCTTGTGTTGTGTAATCCTGGAAGGCTCCACGACGACCAAAGCCACCGCCAAGGTTTACCTTATAGACATTACATTTTTCCGCAGGAAGTCCAGATGCAGCAATCACAGCCGCCAATGAAGCTTCACCGTCTTGAGTAGGAACCCAAGCCTCACAAGAGTCAGCGGTCCATTTTGCAGTCGCTGTTTGCGGCTCTAGGGTGGCATGATTTAAGAATGGGTAGAAATAAGTAGCCTCTAATTTCTTAGATGCGCCAGACATGGCTGCTTTGACATCGCCATTGGTGTTATGTACAAAAGCATCATCAGCGTTCAGACCCTCTTCCAACATCTTCTTAATAGAAGCGCTGGAGACATTGACGTTATCGCCGCTATCCCAAACGATATTCACTTGGTCTAACGCAGTTTTAGCCTGCCAAAATGTTTCAGCGACAACGGCCACTGCTGAATCACCTACCTGAACTACTTTCTTAACGCCTTTCATACTCTGCGCTTTAGCCGCATCGTAGCTTTTCACTTTACCGCCAAATACTGGAGACTCTTTAATATTAGCTACCAGCATGCCTGGCATCTTCAAGTCAATTGCATAGACCTGTCGACCAGTCACCTTGTCAGAAACACCGTCGATACGATTGACAGGCTTACCAATCAAGGTCCACTCTTTGGGATCTTTCAATGGGACGTCTTTTGGCACTTCCAACTGTGATGCTGCTACAGATACTTTACCGAAAGTCGTTTTTTTGCCAGACGGTGTATGGGTAATCACGCTATCTTTTGCTACGCATTCAGAGGCAGGAACATTCCATTGGTTAGCTGCAGCCTGAATCAACATGATGCGCGCAGCAGCTCCACCTTTACGAACATATTGCTCAGAAGTACGAATGCCACGGCTACCGCCAGTGGAATAGCTACCCCACACTTTGTTACGTTTTAAATTCTCGCCAGGGGATGGATAGTCATAAGACACTTTTTTCCAGTCACACTGCAACTCTTCTGCAACCATCTGAGCTAAACCTGTGATCGTGCCCTGACCCATTTCGGAGCGCACAATACGCACAACAACATCATCGTTTGGCTTTACCACTACCCACACACCAATTTCTGGAGTGGCTAATGGGGCCATAGCGGATGCGCCCGAACCAACCGCTGCATTTGCAGCAGACATGAATGAGAGATCAAAGCCAATAGCTAAGCCAGTGGCAATGGCGCTAGAGCCAATAACAAAATGGCGACGGGAAGTATTTGTATTTGTAGTCATGTCTTTCCCCTTAAGCCTTGCTAGCTGCATGAATCGCTGCACGCACTTGCTGGAATGTGCCGCAGCGGCAGATATTAGTAATGGATTCATCGATCTGCGCATCGGTAGGCTTTGGATTATTTCTTAACAAAGCGGTGGTTGCCATCACCATGCCAGACTGACAGTAACCACACTGAGGCACTTGATTGTCTACCCACGCTTTTTGAACTTTAGAAAGCTGACCACTCTTCTCTAAACTTTCAATGGTCTCGATTTTTTTACCCTCAGCTGCAGCTACTGGAATAGAGCAGCTACGCATAGCTTGGCCTTCAAATAACACTGTGCATGCGCCGCATTGACCAACTCCACATCCATACTTAGTGCCGGTTAATCCCACCTGTTCGCGGATTACCCAAAGCAATGGGGTTTCTGGATCTACGTCCACCTTATATTTTTTGCCATTGACATTCAATTCAGCCATGAGTGCTCTCCTATAAATTCTTTTTATGGTTTCAGGGGCAACTTCATTACCCCTTCTTATCGTGTGCTTATCTTAACTAAGAATTAATATATTGCAATGCAACATATACATCGAGGGCGAAGGACTAGTGAGCCTGCCAATCAAGGATTAATTCAGAAAATAACTGGGTCGCGTCTGTAATCTTGTCGACATAACAAAATTCGTCAGTTTGATGGGCCATTTCTGGCTGGCCTGGCCCCAGAATCACCGTAGGTGGATTGCCGATAGCGGGCTTTAATGCTGATGCATCGGTAAAGTAAGACACGGTCTTTTCGATTGGGCGAACCCCATTAATCTTTTCACAAAAATCAAACACGCTTGCCATCCAGGGATCTGCAGCGGGCGTGAACACCCCTTCAATATCAATAATAGTGTCCAGGCGAACGGTGGGGCCTAGCGCTTTACATAGACAGCCGTAAATATGTTTGTGACTTTGCCCTGCAACCGTGCGAATATCCAGCGTCATTTCTGCTGCATCAGGAACCGAGTTGATATTGATGCCTGATTTAGCAGTGCCTACATTAAGAGTGCCCTGCCCCATTAACTCATGAGCCGGAGTATCGAAGGTAAATTTCTCCAGCGTTAATGCCGCCTTAGCTAGCTTATAGAACGCATTGTCTCCACGCTCAGGCATCGAGCCATGTGCTGTGACTCCATCGGTGGAGGCTTTTAACCAGTAAGCCCCTTTATGACCCAGCAAAGGTTCATTGGCAGTTGGCTCAGCCACAATAAAGCATCCAGCAGGGCCCAGAAAATCCAAAATCTCTTGGTTGGCTGCCAAATGAAATGCGCCCTCGCAGCCCGTCTCTTCTCCTGCGGTAATGATCATGCTCACGCCAGCGCCTTGCTTTGCGGAGTCAGCCATTTTCATAGCTGCAACAACAAAAGCAGCGACGCCACTCTTCATATCACTAGAGCCGCGCCCATATAGCTTGCCATCTTCAATAATGCAGGCAAAGGGTTCGTATTTCCAAGTGCGAGCACCCAAAGGAACAACGTCTACATGCCCAGTAAAGCAGATGCTTGGCTTTTGATCGGAACAGGTGCCAATTTTGGCCACCAGACTCATTCGATGTGGAGCAAATTCAATCTTGCGACATTCATAGCCCACCGACTCTAAAAGTTTGGCTAGATATTCACAAACTTGATCTTCATTTCCCGGGGGATTGATCGTATTAAAACGAATCAGCTCTTGAGTTAATTCAATTGGATCAGGAATGCTATTTGTCATCATCATTTATCCAAAATAAGCGGCTTGAACTTCGGCGTTCTCAGCCAATCCAGTAGCGCTTCCCTCGGCTACCACTTGACCTTTGGTGATGACATAGCCACGATGGGCGATTGCCAAAGTTTGTCGAACATTCTGCTCAACCAATAAGACCGTGGTCCCCATTTGATTAATTTCTTTAATGATTTTAAAGTTTTCTTTTACAAACAAAGGTGACAGGCCGAGTGAAGGCTCATCAAATATCAGCAACTCAGGCGAACTCATTAGGCTGCGGCTAATAGCCAGCATGGCTTGCTCGCCACCAGACATAGTCCCTGCCAACTGATTAGAGCGCTCCGCAAGGCGCGGAAATAAATGCTTCACATGCTCGCGACGCTCTTCAATGACCTTTTTGTCGGTTACCAAATATGCTCCAGCAGATAGATTTTCATCCACCGTCATACGCGGAAACACGCGACGCCCTTCTGGAACACATGCAATCCCTGCTTCAATAATGCGATGTGTTGGTAAGTGGGCGATATCCACACCATTAAAAATAATTTTTCCACGATTCACTGGGGTCAATCCCAAGACAGATCGAATTAAGGTGGATTTACCGGCTCCATTGGCGCCAAGAATGCAGGTGATTTCACCCTTCTCGACTTTAATTGATACGTCTTCTAGTACATCAATCCGATCGTACGCGGTATAAATGTGTTCAATCTCTAATAAGGCCATGATTATTCCTGCCCCAAATAAGCGACTTGCACTTCGCGATTGTTCACGATCTCATCGTAAGTGCCCTCAGCGATCTTCTTGCCATAGTTCAGAACAATACAACGCTCCGTCATTCGTTGAATCAAACCCATTTCATGCTCAATCAAAATAATGGTGAATGGCTTAATCTTGCTGCGTACTTGCAAAATGTCATCCATTACTTCAGCGGTCTCATCATGAGTCATGCCGGCTGAAGGCTCATCTAGAAGAAGTAAATCAGGTTGACTGATCAAGGCTCTGCAGATTTCAATGCGGCGGCGATCAATCATTGGCAAGCTTGCCACTGGCTCAAATATTTTGTCAGCTAACTTAGGATTAAATGTAAGGAGCAGCTGCCTTACCTGCTCAACCAAGCCTTCGTATTCTTGCTTGAACTTTTCCCTTTGAAACAAATTAAAGAAAAGCCCAGAATTTAATCGACGGTTATCACCAATGGCGATGTTATCGAAGACCGTTAGAGGCAAAGACAAACGCGAGCGTTGAAACGTACGAGTAATCGCATGCAAATACACTTGCTGAGCAGTAGCATCAGTTAAATTCTCACCGCGAAATGAAACACTTCCTGAGCTTGCCCGATACAGACCGGTAATCACATTAAAGAAAGTAGTTTTGCCTGAACCATTTGGACCTAGCAACCCCAATACCTCCCCCTCATTCACATGAAGATCTAATGAATCCAATGCTGTCACGCCGCCGAAACGCATGGTGAGTTTTTCGGAAACTAGAATTTGCTTCTTTGATGATGTCAATGAACTCATTTTTGACCTCCCGCTTTGTTGCCCGGGAAATACTCTCGAATCCGCCTTGGTAGCAAACCATCAGGACGGAATAGCAAGATCAAGATCACCACAATGGCATAGAGCAAGAAACGATATTCCTGAATGAACTGCAGTTTCTCAGGAAGAATTACCACAATAGCTGCCGCAGGAATGATTCCCCAAGGATTACCAATACCACCCAAAATCACAATTGATACCAATATCAAGGAGTCAGCAAAGGTAAAGTTATTAGGAGCAACATAGGCCGTCATCATTCCATAGAGTGCTCCCGCCATACCAGCAATAAAGTTACCCAATGTAAATGCCACTACCTTCCAGTGCGCAATATTCACACCAAAAGTAGAGGCTGCAATTTCATCTGTACGGACCATATCCATACTGAGACCAATCCATGAACGCTCTAGATTGCGGGTGATCCTAAAACTAGCTATTAGCAGAACTAATGCGATCAGGAGGTATGGGATGTAGAAAGACAGCTCAAAACCGCCAATGTCCAAACCATCCGATAAATTCCAGCCAAAAATAGTCAGCGGAGGAATCTTTAACCCCTGCGGACCTCCCAAGGTGTCATTCACCTCCAAGAAATTACGGAATAGGATGCCAAATGCAATGGTGACTAAAGCCGCATAGTGCCCACGTGTTCTCAACACGGGATAGATCAATATGGAACCAATCAGGGCAGAGATGCCTGCGGCGATAAATAGAACCAGCAAATGCGGGATCGCGGTGTGGGTTGCCAATATTGCAGCGGTATAACTGCCGATACCAAAGAAAGCGGCGCCTGCAAAGTTCACGATGCCGACATAACCAAATTGAATGTTTAAGCCAAGGCAAACAATGGAATAGATCAGCACAGTAGCGAGCATCAATAGCGCAAAGTGTGAATTGTGGAACACCAGCATGGTTATCAGCACACCAGTAATCGACGCAAAAGCAGGAAACTGTGGATGCTCTCTTACAGCAATCGTAAGCTTATCCATCAACCCTAATTTTTTACCAATCAAACTGGTTACAAACGCGAGGATTACGAGAGCGCCAACTTCTAACTGGTTTTCAGAGCCCAACAATAAAATGCAATAGACCAAGCAGGCAATGAAGGCAGATATTAATAACTTCATACTTAAACTCGCTCGCTGGATTTTTCAGAAATCAAGCCCGTAGGCTTCAATCCCATGATGATGATAATTACCGCAAAGGCAAAGACGTCTTTGTAAGCGCTTGGAACGCTCGGCATGATGGCCGGTAATAAAACAGCGCCAATCGTTTGGAGTCCCGCAAATAAGAATCCTCCCACAATCGCCCCATAGAAATTTCCCAAGCCGCCCACTACCGCAGCCGAGAAGCCAATCACGCCTAGCAATAAACCCATGCTGAAGTTGACTTCGTTGTAATACAGGCCGTTCATTAGGCCAGCAAGTGCAGCCAAGGCTGAACCCAACATGAACGTGATCAAGACAATTCGGTGGAAGTTAATGCCCATAATGCGTGCTGTTTCACTATCTTGTGCAACCGCACGAATAGCTAAGCCAATCTTGCTCTTGGTGATCAGGCGCTGAACCGCAACAATGATTAAGACTCCGGTAATGAGCAAGATGAGGCTGTCAGAGCGCAACGTAAATTCGCCAAGAACAATGCCATCAACCGGTAGCAACTTTGGAAAAGGTTTGGGATTGGATCCATTTGGATAAAACAAACGGACTAATTCACGCAGCGCCAAGCCCAACATCAAGGTTACCAATAAGGTGTTGATTGGGGGTGCTTTCTGCAATGGCAGAATGAGGTAGCGCGCAATGACTGCCCCAAGAAAGGCTGCAACAGCCAGACTCACTACTATTAATACTAAAAGCTGTAGCCAAGGAGAAGTAAAAGTCTCGGCTATACCAATATAGGCGGTGAGGCCAGCAAAGGCCCCCACCATGAGGATGTCACCGTGAGAAAACTTAATGACATCTAAAACACCGAAGTAGAGGGTAAATCCAACTGCCACGATTGCATAAATGACGCCTAACATCAAACCATTGAGCAGGTACTGCAAAAAAATATCAAATGACATGCAAAATTACCCTCTTCTACTACGATTTCAATTACTGCCCTAACTTACGCTGCTTCTTAGCATAGAGACTATCTTCCCAGAGAACCCATTTGCCATCTTGCGCAACATACTTAGAGATCAAAGGAACAATGTTTTGACGATGATCATCAAAACTGACTTTGCCAATAATCGTTTCTACGTTTTGGGTGTTATTTAAAAGATCCATGACCTTCTTGCGATTAGGGCCTGCCTTTTCAATTGCAGCCATGATCAAATTAGTCGCGGTATAGGCAAAAGGACCGTAAGCTTCAGGCGCATCTGGATACTTTTGTTGTGAATACTTGGCAATGAACTCAAGTCCACCTGGGAGTTTTTCCCATGGCGCACCCTCAATGAAAGACAAAGAGCCTTCAGATAATTTACCTAAGCCCTCGATGTAAGCATCAGACTTAATTCCGGAGGTTCCTTCAAATACCGCCTTGATACCCAAGCGATCCATTTGTGTACGGATACGAATACCAATTGGTGTGAGGCCACCAAAGTAAACCACTTCAGGGTTCAATTGCTTAATTTTGGTTAATTCGGCAGTGAAGTCTTGCTGATCAGCAGTGACGCCAAAGGTACCTAAGATCTGGCCGCCATTTTTAGTCAGGAACTGAGAGAAATACTTATTGTGACCTTTGCCGTAATCGGTAGTGTCATGAATGATGACCCACTTCTTGTAGCCTAAGCCAGTTAAGAATTTGGCTGCCACTTCATTTTGATTAATCATCGTACCGTTTACACGATGAATCTCTTTATAGTCATTGCCATAAGTGATTTCAGGTAGAACGGCACCCCACACCATGACTGGCAATCCAAACTTGTGATAAACGTCGACAGTACTCATTGCGACTGCTGAGCAGTAATGAGTTACACCCGCGATGATGGAGCTATCTGACGCAATTTTGGTAGCAACTTGAACGCCAACGTTTGGCTTGCACTCATCATCTGCAGTAACCAATTCATACTTATATTTAGCATTCGGGTCTTGGTTTTTGAGGCGAACCGCTAGATCAGCAGAGTTACGACCACCAATACCATTTGCGGAAACACCTCCGGTCAATGGCCCAATGTAGGCAATCTTGACCGTATCTTTAGCCGATACAGAAAAAGAAAGGCTGGAACACAAAGCAAGAAGCAAGCCAGATACAAGTGACTTCATGTTGAATCTCCTATTTATTAGTATGAACTGCTATTTTCAAACCAGTGTAGCAAGGTTTTGTATACAAGATATTGACTGGGATCATTAGGATATCTTTGTACAAATCAAATTTAACTCAAGAAGATATGGTGAGACCCCAGAAAAACCCCTCCTTTGGTGCCTCAGGCACTGAGATGGTTATATGAGCACTCTATTCACGCAGGCGGTAAGATAGGAGCATGATTTTTGGCCTTGTACAAATCCTTCTCTTTCAAAGCCTGGGTGAACTTGTTTCTAAGTTCCTTTTGCCGACGCTCCCTGGTCCGGTCATTGGATTAGTTCTCTTGGTGCTGTGGCTTGTTTTGCGCAAAGGAATTAATTCCGACCTAGCTATGGTGGGTGATGGCTTTAGTCAATACCTTGGGCTTCTCTTTGTTCCAGCTGCCGTTGGCGTGGTGCTTTTCTTGCCCCAGCTCAAAGCAAATGCATGGGCCATTATTAGCGCCCTCATTGGTAGCGTCATCCTCACTATTGCCTCTAGCGCATTAGTCGCTCGTTTATTGAGTAAGAAAGAATCTCATGAGTGAAAAGCACTCTATCGTCGAGATTTGGGTTTACTTATCGGGTAGCCCGCTTTTTGCCTTATTCATTACGCTGGCGGCTTATCAAATTGGGCTCAGTATTTATAAGGCCAGCCATCAGAATCCATTGGCCAATCCAGTAGCAATTGCCATTCTGATTGTGGCAAGCACGATTCAATTTATTGAAATGCCCTACTCAACCTATTTTGAGGGAGCTCAGTTTATTCACTTTTTATTAGGATCGGCGACAGTATCTTTAGCTATCCCCATCTATAGAGGGTTGAGTAGCCTTAAAGGAAGATCGCTCCCTTTAATTGCCTCGCTATGCACGGGTGGATTGGCGTCAATCATCAGTGCGGTAGGCATTGCTACTGTGCTCGGGGCGGACTCCAGCATTACTGGAGCAATGTATCCCAAATCAGTCACAGCACCAATTGCCATGGGTATTGCAGAACGTATTGGCGTCTCACCCACTCTAACGGCCATCTTTGCCGTGAGCACCGGAATACTAGGTGCTATTTTGGCACCCTTTGTATTGAACGCATTGGGTATGAAAGCTTGGTGGCAAAGAGGTTTTGCCATTGGCATTGGTGCTCACGGCATCGGCACCTCACGTGCATTTAGCATTCATCCTGAAGCAGGAACATACGCCAGTCTGGCGATGGGCATGAATGGCGTTGTCAGCGCAGTAGCAATTCCTGTGATCTATCACTTATTTAACAAGTGATAGATCTCTGTTTTTTTAATCCGCTTATGTAATCTGCATCGCTACATCAATAGCATCGCCTAAAACGCTACACAGAAATTCCACTTCTTCAGGCTTGGAGATAAATGGGGGGCCTACGGCAATAGCGTCACCCGCCACCCTTACCAAAGCACCTCTTTCGATGCAGGCCTCCAGCACCTTCATGGAACGAAGACCAGGCTTTCCTGGAACAGGGTCAAGCTCAACAGCGCCAGATAAACCAAAGTTGCGAATATCCAAAATGCCAGACTTACCCTTTAGGGCATGAAGTCCATTTTCTAAAACAGGTTCTAGTGCTCGAGCCCGATTGACCAAATCATCAGACTCAAAGATATCGAGCACTGCATGGCCTGCAGCCGCAGGTATCGGATGACCTGAGTAGGTATAGCCATGGAAAAATTCAATCGCTTGCTCTTGCCCACCATTCGAAATAATGTTGTCGTAAATATCTCCACGCACAATCACGCCACCCATTGGAATCACACCATTCGTAATCCCTTTAGCAAATGTAATCATGTCGGGTATCACGCCAAAACGATCTGCGCCGAAGTTTGCGCCTAAGCGACCAAAGCCGGTAATCACCTCATCAAAGATCAGCAAAATACCGTGCTTAGTACAGATCTCACGAATCTTTTGTAAATAGCCATCCGGTGGCACTATTACTCCGGTTGATCCCTGCACAGGCTCCATGATGACAGCGGCAATCGTATTGGCATCATGGAGAGCAACAATCTTTTCTAACTCTTCTGCCAAATGCGCCCCCCACTTTGGTTGCCCTTTTGAGAAAGCCATCTGCGAGAGATTTAATGTATGAGGCAAATGATCTACACCGGGCATCATCATGCTGGCAAACATCTTGCGATTGGCGACCATACCACCCACCGATATACCAGCGATACCAACGCCGTGATAAGCGCGATCTCGTCCAATTAGTCGAATACGGGATGCATTGCCCATTACTCGGTGATAACCAATGGCGATCTTCAATGCAGTATCAACCGCCTCAGAACCAGAGTTGGTAAAAAATACCTTGTCCAATCCCTCTGGCGCCATCTTCGCAATTCGACTAGCCAAGCTAAAAGTTGTTTCACTGGCCATCTGAAATGCAGGGCAATAATCCATCGTTTCAAACTGCTTTTGAATAGCTGCACCAATACGTGGATCAGCATGCCCCAATGGAGAGCACCACAGCCCAGATAAACCATCAAATAGCTTACGACCCTGATCATCAAAGTAGTAAGCTCCCTTAGCTGACTGCATGATCTTCGGATGGTGCTGAAAGTAGCGGTTAGGTGTAAATGGCAGCCAATAAGCTGACATATCAATTCCGCTGGTTGTTTTGTTCATTGTTGTCATGCGTTTCTCTATTTGATCTTTTTAAAACTAGATTCTGAATTTCCAATACTATATTACTCATCTCACTATCGGATCATTAAATGCACTATTTCAAATCTCTCATCCTTGGCTCCTTAGGACTTTTGACTTTAAGTAACACGGCTCTTGCCGCCTCCGATACAGATTGGCCTAAAAAACCGATTGTTGCGATTGTGTCCTTTCCTGCAGGCGGATCTACTGATATCTTTGCGCGCAGCGTGACGGCCCCACTGGCGGAAGCATTGGGTCAATCCATCGTTGTCGAAAACAAACCAGGCGCTGGTGGAATGATTGGCTTACAAGCCGCTGCTAAAGCCGCTCCGGATGGCTACACCATCAACATTAGTGCGCTGACAAATCAATCGATTTCTTCAGCCCTATTTAAAAATCCGCCGGCTGACTTGCAGAAAGATTTTGTTCCGGTGGCATTAATTGGAACAATCCCCCACCTAATCGTGGTGAATCCATCTGTACCAGCCAAAAATCTTCCTGAACTCATTGCATTCATCAAGTCTAAAAAGGGTGACTTTAATTACGCATCCCAAGGTAATGGCAGCCTCTCCCACTTAGAATCCACTTTGTTTATGCAGCGTATTGGAGCAACGGGAACGCATATCCCTTATAAGGGCAGCAGCTTTGCTTTGCCTGATTTGATTGCGGGCAACACCCTCATGATGTTTGACAGCGTGACCGCTTCATTGCCCCACATTCAGAGTGGCAAGCTACGCCCGATTGCTATCGCTGCAGCAGAACGCTCTCCTTTAATGCCCAATGTTCCCACTCTCGGACAAGATGGCATGAAGCAGTTTGATGTAGAAAACTTCTATGCGATTTATGTTCCCAAAGGAACATCTCCAGTAATCATTGCAAAATTAGAAAAAGAAATCCGTAAAATTCTCACGAATCCCGATTTCAAAGCGCGTATGGCAGCACAAGGTATTCACCCTCAGTTTGCAAACTCTGAGAAATTATCTGAAATTACTGCAAGCGAAGCTAGTAAATGGGAGAAGGTAGTAAAGTCAGCGAATGTTAAAGTTGATTAAGCCGTTAAATAGATAAGTCCTTATGTTGATATCCCCTCCTTTTGGTAGTCGCGCACCTGTTTTAGCCAAAAACACTGTTGCGAGCTCTCAACCACTGGCCACTCAGGCTGGTATTGAAGCTCTTCAGAGTGGCGGCAATGCAGTTGATGCGGCACTTGCAACTGCAATCACACTCACCGTTGTTGAACCTACAATGAACGGCATTGGTGGAGATGGTTTTGCAATTCTTTGGGATGGTCAGAAGATACATGGCCTAAATGCTTCAGGACGTGCTCCTGCCGCTTGGAAGCCGGAGTATTTTGCTGGTAAATCCGCAATGGATCTCATTGGCTGGAATACAGTCACTGTCCCCGGCATGGTTGCTGGTTGGATCGAGCTCTCCAGAAAGTTTGGCAAGCTGCCCTTTGCTCAATTGTTTAAACGTGCGATCGACTATGCGGAAAATGGTTTTCCGGTTTCGCCTGTGATTGCCCGTCAGTGGCGTGAAGCCATTCCAATCCTGAAGAACCAACCTGGTTTTGTAGAGTCGTTTTTAATTGATGGCAAAGCACCTCAAGCGGGACAAATCTGGAAATATCCCGCACAAGCCAAAACTCTGAAAGAAATTGCCGCTACAGAAGGCGATTCTTTTTATAAAGGTCCGCTTGCACAGAGTATGGTGGACTTTGCTCAAGCTACTGGCGGTTGCTTCACTATGCAAGACTTCGCTGATAACCAGCCGGAATGGGTTGAGCCTTTAGCCTTCGATTATGGTGATTACACTCTCCATGAAATTCCACCAAACGGATCTGGTATTGCCGCTCAAATTGCCTTAGGTATTTTGCAGGCAGCCAATGTGAAGCAGTACCCAGCTAATTCAGCGCAACGTATTCACTTACAAATTGAAGCTATGCGGATGGCTTTTGCAGATGTCTATGCCTACGTTTCAGATGCACGTTCTATGCAAATGCCAGTGAGCTCTCTTTTAAATAGAGATTACTTGGCCAGTCGCGCAGCCATGATTGATCACAATAAGGCTGGTAGCTATGGACCCGGAGATCCGCATTCTGGTGGCACTGTTTACTTGTGCGCCGCCGATGAATCCGGCATGATGATTTCATACATTCAATCGAACTTCAAAGGCTTTGGTTCTGGAGTAGTCGCTCCAGGCGGTATTGCTTTTCATAATCGCGGCATGAGCTTCAGATTAGAGGATGGACACCCCAATCAAGTCGCGCCAGGCAAGCAACCTTTTCACACGATTCTTCCCGCCTTCCTCACCAAGGATGGCAAACCTACTATGGCATTCGGCGTCATGGGTGGCAATATGCAACCGCAGGGCCATATTCAATTTGTGATGCGCTTTGTAGATGAATACCTCAATCCACAAGCCTGTTCTGATGCGCCCCGTTGGCGTATTGATGATGTAGGCAAGTTAACCGTTGAAGCAGCGATGCCCCAAAGTGTCGTTGATGGATTGAAAGCACTAGGACATGAGGTTGCTGTACAACCAGCAAACAGCTTGGACTTTGGTAGCGCACAAGCAATTGCCAAGCTCTCAGAAGATGCCGACTCTGCTTTTATTGCTGGCAGCGATCACCGTAGAGATGGATTGGCAGCTGGCTTCTAATAAAGAAGCTAAATAGCAAAAGCCTCTTGTAGCACGCCAAGGCTGGCAGATAGGGTTTTTGGATTGCTCTTGCCCACTTTCTTGACCAAGCGCGCTTTATCAACAGCTCTGATTTGATCTAAAAGAATTAGTCCCTTCTTGCCATCGTGCGTAATAGGAACCCGAAAGCCCGCAGGTCTACCCTTGCTAGTCATGGGCGCAACAATTACAGTGCGCAAATGATCATTTAACTCTTGAGGTGATACAACAATACAAGGACGTGTTTTTTTAATTTCACTTCCGATCGTAGGATCTAAATTGATAAGCCAAATTTCTCCACGAGAAACGATGCTCTTTACCAAACCCAATCCCCGTCTTCTTCGTCTGCAAAATCTCCAAGCACCAACTTATCCTCGCCAACCTTTGCAAGGCTTTGGGCATCTTGAGCCCAAAGCTCTCTCACAGTATTTTTAGGCTTACTTAAAATAATTTTTTCTCCGTCGACCGACATCTCAACAATCTCCTTTATTCCAGATTGTTCAAGAATAATCTTTGGAATAACCACGCCTTTAGAGTTGCCAATAGCTCGAATAGCTACCTGCAGTGGTGCTCTACTTTCAGCATTGGATTTATGGTTCTTATTCATAGTAATAACAATGTTATTACATAAGTCGGCAGACGTCAAATAAGAAAAAAAATAGCCTTATTTAGAAGGCAAGCAATTCAGATAGAAACGCTTGATCTCCTGATCGCAGCTGACATCTCTGGGCTCAATCGGCCGCTGTAAAGAAATACCTTCAATTGTTTTACAACGGCTTAGGGCAACATAAACCTGTCCCGAGGCAAATGCGCCTGAGGATAGGTCAACCTTCACTTTATCGAGCGTTTTGCCCTGGCTCTTATGAATCGTTACAGCCCAAGCCAGCATGAGCGGTATCTGAAGATAGGTGCCGATGATGCTGGGGGAGATCTTCCCTGACATCATGTCATGGTCATAGCGATAAGACTCCCACTGATGGCCTGTTACTTCCACTGTATTTGCATAAGGCCCGTTTTGCACCATCACCTTCACCCTATCTGGCAGCAACTCACGCACTACACCAATAGTGCCATTGACCCAACGCTTAGGAAATCCAGGATCCGTTGCGGTGAACATGACTTTAGCGCCTACCTTAAGCACTAAATTATTGGGTGAAGGTAAATTGCGTTCGTCGATATTAAATTTACCCGTCGACTGACCTGCGTAGACCTTGCCCTCAACGGTAATAGCGCGCAAGCCAGCCCCATTGATTTGATCCGCTCTTGCATTTGTAGTGGTCAGAGTAATGGTCTGTTCATCCATCTCAACATCTTTGCGATAGCACTGTGCATTCAGAGTATCAAGAGCCTCATCAATATCATGATTAATTCGAATGCGATTTAATAAGCCTGCGAAGTGCTCATCCTTTTGACGAAAGATCTTAGAGAGCTCTACCATCGTGACATCTTTGCGATGCAAGGCCATAGCGCAAAAGAAATAAGGCCCCTCGTAACCACGCTCTGCTAGGACTTGCATATCAGCACTAGACACCACTGGCGGCAGCTGAAACAAATCCCCCACAAACATCACCTGAATGCCGCCAAAGGGCTTGCCTTTTTGCGGACCATTCTCGCGCAGAAATAAATCCATTGCATCCACGACATCAGCTCGCACCATCGAGATCTCATCAATGATGAGTAAGCGAATATCTTTATAAAGGCGTTTATCGCGCAGCGGCTTGATATCTTCCTCAGGGAAAATGAGTCGTGGGGGCAATCTAAAGAAGGAATGAATGGTCACTCCTTTAACCTGGAGCGCGGCAACCCCTGTTGGTGCAACTACCACGACGTTACCGGGTATGGCTTCTCGTAAATAGCCGATGAGGGTCGTTTTACCAGTGCCCGCTTTACCGCTAACGAAGATGTAAGGATCTTGACGCTCAATAGCCTCAATTACCGCTTGGTAATCGGGGGTAATTTCAATTTCAGAAGAATCTACTACGGAATTAGTCATTCCCTATTGTTTCACGGCATCAGCTACACAACGAAATCCGATATAAACCACGGCAATATCACCAGGCTTTGATTCCACATCGCTCTCTTGCTGTCTATTAGGGCCATACCACCACGATGCTCCACGAGTGATGTAGCCGCCATTGCGCTCAGTAGCAGTCCACTCCCAAACATTACCGCCCATATCAAACAAGCCATTGACGCCAGGCTTGGTTGAGCCAGTAATCACGTGCCCAGTTCCACGGTTCAAAGCGCCAGCTGGTGCAAGACCTTTATAGTCACCGCATCCGCTAAGGCAATGAGAAGCCGAGGGATTTGCGCCACCTGGATAGGGATAACGCTGACCCTTTATGTATCCAACTGGAGGATTAGTTCTTTGTTCTAAGAATGCAGCGTTCGTCCATTCGGCATCTGTTGGCAAACGTTTACCGTAATAGCGACAAATAGATTCAGCTTCTTTTTGATTGAGATGCGTTGCTGGCTCAGCATCCTTTGCAGATATGCCATAGGGAGTTTTCCAAGTCCAGCCTGGCTTTTGAACAAAGCCAGCCTCATAAGATAAGCCGCCACCCTTCTGCTCTGCGGCACTCACAAAACCAGTGAGTAACGCGTACGTCTTCACGTCGGCAATATTCATCTCCGTTTGATCCCAAATCAAATTTCCAATTTGCACAGTGGGAATAGTTGAAGTGGGCGCGCTTTGACTTGGGGTTGATCCAAGCGCTATGAACAAAAACCCAAGGCTAATCGATGGAATTAAAAGAATTTTGGAGATATTAAATTTTTTCATAAACAATCGCCCCCCAATACTTTGGGCTCATGAAATATCTTTAAAAACCGCCTGAACAACTTTCTCGCCAAAGATCTCAATAGCATTTCGACCTCTAGATTTAGCCTCATACATCGCCATATCGGCATTGTTCATTAAATCAGACTCATTTAATCCGTGATCGGGATATAAGGCCACGCCAATACTCGCACTTGTACTCACAGAGATGCCATCGGCTGTTATCGGCACCATGAGGGTGGATCGAATTTTTTCAGCAACCATCAGGGCATTCTTCTCATCACCAACACCCGGCAGGAGCACAATAAATTCATCTCCGCCTAGACGAGCCACAGTATCGGAGTCTCGTAAACAGGTTCGTATTCTTTCGGCAACCTGCATCAGGACTGCATCCCCCACGAGATGGCCGTAGACATCATTAATCGTTTTAAGATTATCTAAATCAATAAAAAGAAGCGCCAATTTAGTTTGGTTACGCTTGCAATTCGCCAGGGAATAAGAAAGTCGGTCAGAGAATAAGGTTCTATTGGGCAGTCTGGTAAGAACATCATGATGCGCACGATATTGGTTCTCAGCATTACGCCGATAAGTCCTTAGCAGAAAATAGGTTCCAATAAATAAAATGATGATGCTCAAAATGGTAGCAATTAGACCGCCAGTCGCATTTTTATACCAGTTGGCTAAATACAAAGTCTCGGGGACTACGGCTCCGACAATGAATGGGTAACCAGTAACCTTTCTATAGGAAATCATGCGCTCGACTGGAGACGTATTTTGCCGAGTAAAGCCGGTCTTGGATGTAAAGATCACACCGTTACCGTCTGCTGCTGCGCCTAAAGATTGCTCAATCAAGCTATTAGTATTGACACGACCTATTAGGTTTTCAACTAGTGGCCAACGAGTTAATAAGGTCTTGTCTTGGCGATACAGGGTTATCGCTGCACCATCGCCCAAATTAGCACCCAACCTCTCGTACAGAGAGGAAAAGACCTCTACAGAGACGCCCACCAAAATGATGCCCAAAAACTCATCATGCGCTCCATTGACGCGCCTGGCTAAATAAAAAACCCATTTACCGTTTCCCTTATTCTGGACGGGAGCACTATAGAAGGTCTCAAGATCATTGTGATTTTTCAAGTAGATAAAATAATCTCGATCCGCCAGATTAATTTCAGGCGCTGGGTAAGAGCGAGAAAAATTAAGCACTTTACCGTCATTGGCCACAAAAGTAGTGACATCTAAAATGGAATTCGATTTTGTCTTTTCCTTCAATAGTTCAAATTGATTTTTATTGGACGCGTACTTGCGATAGCTTTTCTCATCGTCAATTTTTTCCGCATAAACCACATCATCAATGCTATTTAGAACCGTATTTGCTGCAAAAATAATTTGCGAAGTGTGCTCAGCCAATATTAATGTCAAGGTAGATAGCTGATCTGCACGATCATCTGTTGTGTTACGGCGTAGCAAATAACCAGAAATTAGCGCATTAATGACGAAGATGATCGCCAAAATAATGGAAGCGCCCAAAATAAGGCGAGAGTTACGTCGAACATTAGAGCTGGGCTCAAAACTAATCGTCATTTAGAATCTCCATATAGCTTGGAGATTTTCAAGAAATTGTCTTTTTCCAGAATAAATGCTTCGACAATTTGCGGGTCAAAGCGAATTCCTTTTAGCCGAGTAATCTCCAAACAAGCCTCTTGATGGGACCACTGCTTTTTATAAACCCGCTCGTTGACTAAGGCATCGTAGGTGTCTGCCAATGACATTAATCGCGCTGCCAATGGAATTTCCTCGCCCTTTAGGCCCAGCGGATAACCCGTGCCATCCCAATTCTCATGATGGCCGCCAGCAATATTAATTGCGGCATCCAAGACATGGGTATTCTTTGCATCTTTGAGTTTGGCAGCACTGAGAACATCTTTACCCAAATTGGCATGGGTTTTCATCACTACCCACTCATCTTCAGTCAGTGAGCCCGGCTTATGCAGGATGGTATCCGGAATACCTACCTTCCCAATATCGTGCAATGGGGCAGCTTTAACAATGTTTTCTATTGACTTAAGGGTTAACTCATCTGTATATGCTCCAATTGACCGCAGCCTTTCTGCCAAAGCACGCACATAGTTTTTAGTTCGCAGAATGTGATTACCGGTTTCGTTATCTCGAACCATCGATAGCGCATTTAGGCTATTGAGCATTCCATCTTCAATGGCGTTCGAGCTCTTACGATATTCATGCCAGAGTTTTTCCATATAGTAATTAGTAATTAATATACAAATCGTGACAATTGAGAGTATTGCAGCTATGCGCATTGCAAAAGCCAGGCCACCCTCTTGATACAAGGTTCCAGGGTGAGTCATTTCTTCAAGCGATAAAAGCGAGCGAATGATGCGAGCTCCAAGCTGGAAAAACTCAACCCCAATCATTAATTTAATTTGATAAGCATTGTCTTTTTTTAATAGCTGACTTAAAGATACGATCTGCCAAATACAAAAGATACTGAGCACAACATTCATTAAATGAATGCGGTCTTGTGTTTCTCCAAAAAAGTGCAGATAGACGTAAATTAAGGAAGCGCTTACAAATAAGGCGAGAGCAACCAGCCTGCTCGACTTCATTGACACACCGTTCCAAACGCTGAACAGTAAAGAAATATTAGCGACGCCTGCAATCAGGAAGATATTGGCCAAGGCCAACACCATCTTGCCACCCCATGGGGCGGTCGCATAACCCAACATGGAGGCCGCTAAAAAGCTCAGGCCGATTGGCCAATAAATAATCCTAAATTGAGCGCGGTCGTCATCCGGGTTTGCTAAGAAACGGCCCATCAAGCCAACTAAGACGATGAATATGGCAAAGTAAAAGGTTTGATTTGCTAACTGCATGAAATATCTAAATAAAATAGGCCAATTAAATGCCGGTAATACATAATGTACCCTATTAGTCAGCATTACAAATCATAATCAATTGCCAGCCCATTGCTCACCTAACTTCAATCGCTCAATGACTTGGCATACCCTTCTCCGGTTTTGGCTTTTGAGCATTGCCCTTGTGCTGCACTCTCCAGCAAATGCTGTTGGTGGCGAAAACTGGGCTCAATTTAAATCTGCATTTATTGAAAATGGCAGAGTGATCGATGTCGGCCAGAACGGTATCAGCCACACCGAGGGTCAAGGGATGGCATTGCTACTTGCAGTACAAAATAATGACCCGGCCGCCTTTGCTCAAATCTGGACCTGGACACAACGTAATCTTCAAGTGCGTGACGATAAATTGTTTGCTTGGAGTTGGTCTCCAAGGGTGGGCATTAATGATCTGAACAATGCCAGCGATGGTGACTTGTTTATTGCCTGGGCTTTATCGCGAGCATATAAAAAATGGAACGAGCCTAGTTATTTGTTTGCAGCCATTCAGGTAAGTCAATCTATTAGAGCTAAGCTTGTACGTAAAACTAGCAAAGGAACAGTTTTACTTCCTGGAGCATTGGGCTTTGAAAAGCCAGAAGGATTGAAGCTTAACCTCTCCTACTGGGTCTTCCCGGCAATTAACGATCTTGCCATGCTTGACCCAGCACCGGAATGGGAGGAGTTAAGAACAACGGGTTTGCAGCTCATTCAAGAAGCCCGCTTTGGTAAATGGCAATTACCATCTGATTGGGTGACATTGGACGGCGAGGTTATTGCCCCAATAGATGGCGATCAATTTGGATACAACGCTGTTCGTATACCTCTTTACCTCATTTGGGGGGAGCAAGCCAGCCCCAACACAATTAAGCCCTTTCAAAAATTCTGGAGCTCTTTTGCTGGGAAACCGCTTTTACCGCCTTGGGTAAATGTGAATTCTGGTGAAATAGCAACGTACAATGCATCTACAGGCTTTCATAGTGTTGCAGCAATAACACTTGCTTACCCCAATGTACATTCAACCCCCTTGCCCAGCTTTAATCCGTCCGAAGGCTATTACTCTTCCATGCTTTCTTTATTCACCCAAATAGCTTTAGAGGATGCCAAAAAGTAATATGGGAATTTGGAGCTTTTATTTCATTATCAAAATAATCCTGTTCTATACAGGCTATATCCAGTTCCATTTTTTTGTTAATGCTGCTTTTGCGCTATTTCTGATTTTTTCCCATGTTAATCCGACCTTGCTACGGATTCGTAAATGGATAGCACTGCCCATTGCCATTGTTATTCTGTATTTTGATAGTCCACTGCCACCTCTGCGCAATATCATTCCTAAAATTAGCCAGCTACTCGACTTTAGTTTTCAGTACTATCTTGAGCTCTTAACCAGAATTTTGGATTGGCGAGTTATAGCCATCTTGTTGGGACTCTATATTGTTTACTTCCTTCTTTCTAAGAAGATCAGAATGACAACAATAGCCACCCTGGCCATCTTTAGTACCTTGCTTCCACTGGGGGTGACTATGCCTTCCTTAGCCTACGATTCAGATGGTCAAGTCATTGGTCTGCCTAGCGATTTAGAACTCACCGAATCCCTTGACGGCTTCTTTATTGAAGAATCGTCTCGTACCGCCTTCAACCGCTCACAAAAGGCTAGTGGAGCCCCATTTGATGTCCTGGTAATCAATGTCTGCTCCCTGGCTTGGGATGACCTGAAATATATCAAAGAAGATAACAATCCACTCTTCCAGCGCTTCCATTACTTATTTACCAACTTTAATTCAGCATCCTCCTATAGCGGACCTTCGATCATTCGCCTATTACGCAGCAGTCGCGGCCAGCAAGACCAACGGGATTTATACAAACCGGCCATCGAAGATTCTCTGATATTTAGTAATCTCAATAAAACGGGCTATCAAGTACAGTTGGCTTTGAATCATGATGGTAAATACGGTGACCTCCTGAAGGAAATCCGTAATGAGGGCGGTATGTCTGCCCCGCTATTCGATAACACGAATGCCGCACCTTACTTGAGGGGTTTTGATGGCTCGCAAGTCTATGATGACTTCTCCGTGCTATCCAATTGGTGGGATGCCCGCATGAAGTCCCCAAATGAGCGAGTTGCACTCTTTTACAACACGATCTCTTTACATGACGGCAATCGTGCGCTGGATGGTGGCAAGCTAGAAAACAGCGTCGAAACCTACTCTCGCAGAGCACGTAAATTATTGAGTGATATTGATCGCTTTTATGCCAAGGTCAATAGCTCTGGCCGACAAGTGGTAATTATGTTCATCCCTGAGCATGGTGCAGCGATTCGCAGAAACAAAAATGAGATCGTGGGTATGCGTGAAATCCCAAGCCCTAACGTGACGAATATTCCTGTGGGAATCATGTTTACTGGTAAAGCAGATGCGCCGGTCAAGACAAATATCATCGAACAGCCGACTAGCTACCTGGCTGCTTCCGACTTAATCTCTAAGTTTGTGGGTAAGGCACCTTTTGGCGCCAATACTCCAAGTCCAGAGATTTATCTAAAGAACCTGCCGAGTACACGCTTTGTGGCTGAGAATGAAGATTCAGTGATTATGAAGTTTGGAGCCTCGTACTATTTCCGCTCCAACGATATCAATTGGAATTTATTCGAAACCAATAACTAAGGCTTCGGCTTAGCTGTAGACTCCTGCCATAGCGCAGGAATATCTACCACTTTATCAGTGCTGACAGAATTGCCAAGTGCATCCAAGTAAACAACCTCGCCATTGATTTCAATCGGAGTCTTTTCTTGAGCAATCTTTCGAACCACTTCTAAGTTAGCCTTAATGTCAGGGCTATGCGGATTTAAGCGATACGCCCTCTCCAATAGGATGACTGCGGTAGAGATATCCTGCTCCTTCAACGCATACAGTGCACGTTCATTAAGCTCTCCGGGAAGATAGGGATCAAACTCAGGGGCACCGCTCAAGGGCTGAGCGCTGAGCATTGAGCATGCGACCAAACCCATCACCAGAAGCAAGATAGAGGATGAGATAGGTTTGTTCATTATCTAAAATTTATTAAAAGCGGGACGTCGGGATTACCGGCTGCGTTTGCAAAGGTACAGGGTTTGGCGCAGTACCATCAAGCGCAATCCGGACGTACAGCACAAAACTATTTGGAGCATAGTAAGGCGAACGCTCTAACTTTAAGCGATTACCAACAAAGACGGATGGTGTGACTTGATACTCCCAAGCTGCCAAGAAAGAATAGGCGCTACCAGGTCCAGAGCTTCCTGAATACGTGGCATTATTCGAGGCGGCTTGATATTCTGAATTGGTAGGAAAGTATGGTGCCGCATCAGTACGAGACCAGTTGGTTGATACCGAGCCACCAACAACATAGGAGAAGCGCGCAAAACGTTGCGAGTAATTTAAAGGAAGGGTTACAGAGCGATAGCTTTGCGGACTATAGTAACCACCCTGCCCATAAGTAAACTCTCCGGCATTTCTTTTAAAGCCCCAGAGCATGCCCGTGAGACCGCTAGAGAGCTGACGATCAGTTTCATTGACGATACGCCAGTTCAGACCGGCCATAAATTGATTGTCACTATTGCTCTGCACATTGGTACCCGTCAGGCTGCGCGCGCGATAGTAGGTCCATCCGCCCAAGGTACCACCCTGATCTAGGCTCAAGCCAACCGTTCCGCCAGTAGCAACCATACCGCCCCAAACGGAACCAGTCACAGGATCACGAGTACCAGCATAAGAAAGTAAGGTACTGGTCATGGGACGGCGCGCTAATTCCAATGAGATACCAACAGGGCCCGCATCCAGTTTCTGCTTTACTCCACCAATCCAATTTTGGGTAAGGAAGCCTAATGGGGTTGTACCGATATCAGCCTTGAAGTTTTGCTTCTCATACCCAATATTCAGAGCAGTTCCTGATGCAGATTGGTTTGAAAATGTTGTTGGGCAATTAGTTTTACAAGCAGCCATCGAACCAAAAGTACTTACTTGATATGCATTGCCAGCATCGATGGTGCCTGCATTAATATTGACCTGATCTACACGGAATGTCATCCTTTCATCCGAACGCATTGGCATCTTCCACTCCAGCGGAATCTCTGTAGCACGGTAATAAGACTGTCCTGGGGTGCCATTGAGGGATAAATAGTCGACCGCTGAATCAAGCCAATTAGTGCGCATGTCAATCATGTCAGCCATCTGTTTATATTGATATGCACTTCCTGATGGAACGGCTGATGGCTCCAGAATTGGTGGTTCAATCTGAAATACAGAAACTCCGGACGAGCTTGCTACTGGCTTGAGTGTAGACAGACTGTGGTAACTAGAGAGTGGCACTGGAGATTGAACAAGGGCGCGTTGTTCAATATCGATCGCCTTATCCAGATACCCCTCTCTTCTTTGGATCTGACTATCCAAATACATCATCTTGTAATTATTGGGCTTCGCAGAAATCAGCGGCTGTAGCTTTTCTTTAGCCACTTGAATATCGCCAGACCGAATGAATTGACCAATCGCCCTAAGCTCTGCTGCCTCTTGAAGATCAGCATAATCCTGCTTTTGACCTGGACTTAACTTTTGCCCTGAGACGAGTGCCATCTCTCTTTGGAATGCCTCTGGCTGGTCATTATTGAGGAGGTAATTGGCATAACGCAAATGCCATTCAACCGAAAGATTTGGAGTGCTTTGCTCTATCTTCTGAAAGAGCGCATTGGCTTGCTCTACTTTGCCTATTTTTCCCCACATCAGCGCAACCAGGGAAGAAAGGTCGGGATCGTTGGATACCTCATCCTCAAGCACGCTTAGCTGGGCGATAGCCATTTCATGATTTTCCTGGGCATTGAGTCTATTTATCTGAGTTAGCTGCAAATCAACCCAAACGCCTCTTTGGAAGCGCGTAATTTTAGGAGTACGTTCAGACGCTGGAATACGCTCCAAGATTTTGAGGGCTGGTTGATTTTGATCTAGACCAGATAAGTACAAAGCATAGGCATACAAACCTTCAATACTATTAGGGTGCGTTTTTAGAAAGGCATCAAATATTGCAATACCTTCTTTAGGGCGGTGCAGCTTTGCATATAAGCGCGCCAAATCTAAGCGCAGCCAAATCTCATCCTTATCGAGTGCTATTGCCTGTTTCAAAAGAACAATGGCTTTTTGGATGTCGCCCGCTTGGAGTGCCTGGCGAATATCAAAATCGAGTCGTATCTGAGTCAATTTCAGCTTATCGCTTGGTGATAGCTGGGCTTTGGCAAGCTGCTGCAATACCGGACCTAGCTCATCATCACGCTGTAAGCGATTGAGAACATTGGCATACGTTAAGCGGAGAGATATTGCATCAGAAGAGGGTTTGGCCAGCGCGCTGCGCATCAGGCTTAAAGCTTCCTCAGTTTTATCTGCACTTAATAAAAATAGAACATTCGCATTGGTCATCTCAGGATCATTGGGAGCAAGTCTCAAGCCCTCTTTAATTACAGCCAAACCCTTGTCGACCGAGCCCAGACCCTCATAAACTCCAGCCAGCTGAAAGCGCAACCAAGGATTGAGTGGATCAAGCTTTAATGCGCTCTGAAGATAGGGAATAGCGGCCTCACCCTGCCCTTTATTTACTAAATCATCTGCCTGTGAACTCAAAATCTTGATACGCAAATAATCATATCCCTTACCAGCAGGGCTATTTGCAGGTGCCTGCGCATTAATTAATGCCAGAGCATCATCTCGCCTACCAGTATTAATTAATAGCTGAACTAATCCCCGTAATGCAATGCCGTTATCAGATTCAATGGCCAAAGCTTCTCGGAATTGCTTTTCGGCTTCTTTGTTATTTCCTCGCTCAGCTTCAATAGTGCCCAAAACAGCAATCCCCTCTGCACCCTGCGGCTCCAACTGAATAGCTGCGCGGATTTTCTCCATCGCTAAGGGATAGTTCTTTTTATCTCTTGCGTCCTCGGCCTGATGAATTTGACCCCAATATTGACTTGTGGATATGAGACTCTTCCACTTGCCACTGTTTTCAGGATTGAGCGCTAAGGCTTTCTGATAGTAAGCAACAGCTTCTTGATAATTGCCTTGCCTCATCCGAATTAAGCCCATGCCACCCAATGCCAAATAATCATTTGGCCTATCCTTAAGGGTATCCATTAGCGGCGCCTCTGCACCTACGATGTCACCTTTATCCAATAGATCCAAACCTACCTGACGACGTCTAAGCAAAGGATCGCTTGCAATACGTTTACGCTCTTCAAGCGCATCCTTCTCCAGAATCCAGCGACCGGTTATTTCTTGATTATGGGGATCTAACTTTAGATACTGCTCATAAAGGGGGATCAGATCTGGGCCGATTTGTTGAGCATTGAGCACCTCTCTCCAAACTTGAAGCACTCTCTGCTTATCCACCTTGCGAACTTGATATGTCGCAGCCAAATTTTGAAATGCAAGGTTACGGGTTTCAGGCTTTGAGCCTAATAAAGCGTCTAAAGCCAAGGTGTATTGCAAGTTTTTAGGATCAGATTTAACCAAGCCCTCTAATCCTGAGCGTGCCTCGTTCCACCCCCCAGGCAAGCTAGCAATAATTTTGTAATAGCCCACCGCCAGATCACCCGCAGGTGGTCCGTTTGGGAACTTCTCTTTTAGAAATGCATTTGCCTCGGCTGACTTGCCACTCTTTTGAAGAATCGTAGCTTGGGTTAATACCCTTCTAGCTTCTGAAATCTCCTGCCTACTAAGGGTGCCATCCGAAGCATGGACAAGCTCAACTATGCCAACCGATGAGAGCAATGCAAAACCTAGGCAGAGATGAAGGGCTTTTATTTTCAAAGTCGTTATTTACCCAAAGACTTAGAGGATGTAAGTTTCTTACGCTCCTCCGACAACTCACCGGTGAAAAAGAGATACGACAAAATTCTTCTTAAATTTTGAATCGCCAATGAAAATACCATTTTGGATCCTTGGCCGTAGACAAAGCTCACGATCTTGAAGAAATTACTGTTATCCACAATAAATTCAGCGCCCAAAATAACTTCATCGCCGTCCTTGATGACCCGACGAATGATGCAATCCATGCGCTGTTGCGTTTTCAATACGCCAGATACAGAAACCTCGATTAGTTCATTATCGTCAATTAAGAACGGTAGATTCACTTTGATGCCGATGCCGGTTAAGGAAATATCAAAGACCCACCCTTCTAGCGTGGCGTTCAACTTAGGAAAATATACTGTCATCTTTTCCCCAGCCTGTAAGCGAGGGAAGGTTCTCGCCTGCTCATGATCGACTAAACCAATGGTGTAGACGATAAATAAATAGAGCAAGTAAATAGCCCAGTTTGCTAGGCCAGTGATCGCGTAAAACCAAACATAGGGATTAAAAAGCATCACTATAAAAGTGCCTACGCTTTTTGCAATGTAAGCAAAATAGCTCGCAAAGTTTTCGCGTACGGCCTTAAGCCCCAACTTCGTTAACAAATACAACTGGAGTTTTGAATGCTTGAGTTCCGCGCTAGCATCCCAAATATGCTGCCAACGACCACTATCTCCATATACAAATGCAATAGCGCCAGGACTTCCAATTTGCTCTGCAACAAACTGTGTGCCACAAAAATAATGGTCAGCCTCTTTTTGCATACGAACCACTTTTGCCCTAAATGTATAGTGATTTCCATAACTATCATTCACGGCCAATTGAATGGATTCGCCAACTTTCAGGTCCGTATTGAATGGAAGAACGAACCCAATGCCGCTTACCGAAACATCCTCCAAATTTGCCTCAATGCCAGGTAGGCCATTACCACGAAGCACTGTGACCGTTCCACCACCACCAATTCGGTAATAAGCTCTGACTTGACGCTTTTCCCAAAAGGCGCCTAGGGACATTAGGCCCAACCAAATATTGATGCAACACCATATTGCGGTGATAACGATGTTGTCATGCCAAATTGGCTCGTAATGCCAGCGAATAATCGCAATAGCGATAGAAACTGCATTAATAGTTACCAGAATAAATAATGGGAAGGCATCCCAGCTGAGCTGCTCTTTTTCTAATGTAAGGCCTTTTGGTGTTACGAGAAACTTTTGCTTCCAAGGATTTAGGAGAACAGGCATGAGCTCTCGAATCATTCTGAAGCCTTTGACAGTCTCATAAATTTCAGAGAAGAAGAGTTGACGCGAACCAGCAAAGAAGTATGAGATCACCACCAAAATACTCAATGCATAAGGAACGGTGAAATCCACCATCTCATGCCAATTGGCCGAATACACATTAAGACCCAAAATTAAGAAGGCTGATGGTGCCAAGAAAAAGATGTAACGTGCAAATCCAAAAAGCCAAGAGTACGACGAAGAAAAATAAGCCAAGCGTTGTGGCAGGCTCAGCCCACGCATGAATAAGGGGTTGTAATGCATCAAGATCTGGAGCATTCCCTTGGCCCAGCGAGAATGCTGAGTGAGATAGTCAGACGGAGTCTCTGGGGAAAGACCGCAGACCATGGGCCTGTTAATGTAGCCACTGTTATAGCCATGCGCATGGAGAATGAGTGAGGTCTCACAATCTTCGGTAATGGTCTTAATGGCAATACCTCCAATTTCCATGAGGTACTGACGACGTAGCAACGCTGCGGAGCCACAGAAAAAGGCCGAGTTCCAAAAATTCATAGCCGGCTGAATTTTTCGATAAAACATCTCACTTTCATCGGGGCGATTAGAGACCCCAGTAATGACATTATTCACTGGAGTTTCATTGATAAAGAAATGCGGCGTTTGGACCAAGAACATTTTGGGATCGCTTAAAAACTGCCCCACCGTGTTGTGCAAAATATCTTTGGTTGGTATTTGATCGCAATCTAAAATTAAAATGAGATCGCCATTGCTATGCTGCAAAGCGTGATTGATATTGCCTGCTTTAGCTTTTTGATTGGTATCACGTGTAATGTATTTCACGCCCAACTCTTTAGCGAGTTTTCTTAAGTTGTAATGGCGCCTCCAGGCTTGATGACCTGTTTCCTTACTGCGGCGCTTGGCATGCGTGCCACCATCATCCAGGATGTAAATATTGAGCTTTTCTTTGGGGTATTGAATCTGAGTCGCTGCCGTCACCGTCATGCGAACGATGGTTTCAGACTCATCGTAAGTAGGGATAAAGATATCCACAGAGGGATAAGAAGACTCGTCTTGAGATAGGGGAATAATTTCACTAGACATTGGCGAGAAGTTCACAAACATGTCTAGCAGGAATAAGGTGAAGCCATACAGCTCTGCCAGGAACAACAAGGCGGTGCCGATAAAATCAAAGAAACCGGTATACGTTAAGGTGTCATAGATCCGCCAGGCAATATATCGACAGCTAACAAATAGCGCTAGAACAATAAATAAGGAACGCCAAGGTTGATTGCGGAAATACTTCACCTTCGACATTAAGAAGATGATGAAGAAAGAGCCCCAACCTAAATAGAGCTGGCCACCAAGATTAAGCAATTCCTCGGCGAAGTAAATCATGACGCCAACACCAAAGGCAAACATGCATAAGCTTGCAGTGATTCTAAAATGACGATCGCGCATAAACATTAGCGATTCACCACCGCAATAAACCAGACCCAAAGTGCTTCCCAGCCTACAGTAAGTAAAAGCACCCCAAAGAACAGTAGCAGAATTCCGGCAGCCAATTTCAGACCAAAGGAGCGAATCGGCTGAAGCTCCAAATCGATGGCATTGGGATCTTTATGGAGCTTTCCCGGATCAACCTCTGTTGGGCTCCAAAACACTTCATAGGCATTGAGAGCTCTATCTTCACCCGTTCTTAGCAACTGTCTTGTAAAGCGACATAGAAGTGAGCCTGGGTTTTTTAAGGAATCGTGAGCGCCCTCAGATAGATAAAGCTCTCCAGGGCCAGCAGCCTCAGCCATGAACGAGGCCAATTGAATCGAGCGCTCCTCCTCCCTGAGTCCAGTAAATGGATTAATCAGAGCAACAATCCCAATCGAGGCTAAACATATGGGGTCTGAATGATTTTTTGCATTCAATGCATCGGCCTCTATTTGAATAGCCATAGCCGCTTGAGCTGCAAAACTGATTTGCTCAAATGAATAAATGATTTTTCCGCGAGACTCTTCAAATGCTGTGCCGCGAAAATCTTTACAAATTCTTGCAATCAAAAGAAGCAGCTTCTCGCGAATGACTTGATGAGATGATTCATCCGGTGACTCCACATCACCCCTAGGAATGATATGTATATGAAAGGCACTTAAAAAGTTGCTCATCAGAAAAATGGTGATAAGTAGCGAATAAAGATGAGAACAATAGCCAACACGATAATCATCACTGCTGCCGCACCAAGATCTTTGATCTTCTTAATCTCAGGATGCTCTTCCAAGGTAATGAGATCGCAGATCTTTTCAATGGCTGTATTAAGAGCTTCAACCGCTAGCAAAACCAGGGATAGAACAGCTATTAATACGGTATATACATTTGGGCGATAACAAAAAAATCCAATAGTAATTACCGCAAGAATTGACTCTCTACGAGCTGCCTTTTGAAGGATGAGTTCTTTGGCACCATCAATTGCATTGATAGTCGCATGAATAATATTTCGCTTTTTTGACATTACCATTAGATTTATTAGGAATATTGGCTATTTTATTAGCCTATTGAGTCCAAAGCTCCGTTCGATTCCGGCCTTTAGACTTGGCCATATACATGGCCTGGTCAGCTTTGGCGTAAAAAGCCCTTAAAACCAGACTGGCCTTGGTCTCTCCAGCCTCCTTAGGGCTAAAGCTGGCAACCCCAATGCTGATCGATATATAGATCTCTTTGCCGGCCACATAAGCCGAAGGGGTGGAGGCCACCCTTTTTCGTAGGCGCTCAGCCGCCTCAAAAGCACTGCCAAGATCATTGCCTGGCAAAACAACGAAGAATTCCTCGCCCCCTACACGCCCGAAGATGTCAATAACACGAAGTTCTTTCTGACAGTGCTTTACAAGATTTGTCAGAACTATGTCGCCTAGTGGATGGCCATACTCATCATTGATATTTTTAAAGTGGTCAATATCCAGCATGAGAAAAGCTATCGGCTCCCCATTGCGCAAAGATCTCTCAATCTCTAATTCTGCTTGATGGAAAGTTTCTGATCGGCCTAAAGCTTGAGTTAATGAATCTGTCTTTGATATATGGTCAAGCAGGAAATTCTTTTCCTCTAACTCTAAAATAATTTTTTTGATTTGCATCAGGCCTAGAAAAAGCAGTACTGAAATAGAAAAGGCCAAGACTGCGTCTAAGAGGTTGTAGTAGCCATCTAGATAAAAATGCAGAAGAGGAGTAATCCGCCTTCCTATCATCAAACCAAAACCGAGGGCTAATGCACCGCTAGCAAGACGATACGCTTTTGATTTAAAAAATATCTTGAGCGCAAAAATCATTGCAAAAACTTGCGCAAGCAATGCCAAATAATATGCGCCGAGTGCAATCAATTTAATCATCATCTTTAATGCACATCTAATATCTTTTGCAGCTCATTTTCATTTTTAAGCAACTTGAATGCAGCTTCGACAACTTTCGCATCTAACTTGGTGCCTGCCTCAGCTTGAATTTCATCCATTGCTGAATTCAATCCCTTAGCAGGCCGATAGGGCCTATGAGTTGCCATTGCCTCGATCGTATCGGCTACGGCCAACACCCTTCCCTCCTGGCTAATTTGCTCGTCTTTCAAGCCCAGCGGATAACCACTACCATCTAAACGCTCATGATGCTGGCGCACCATATCGGCGATTGGCCAGGGAAATGGGATATCTTTCAGAATTTGATAGCCAGCCTCTACGTGCCCTTGCACCATTTGCATTTCCAGGTCAGTCAATCGCGAGGGCTTTGTCAAAATTTCCGACGGTACTGCCATCTTGCCAATGTCATGCACCATTGCTGCCATATAGATAGCCTGAATACGCTCATTGTCCCAACCTAATTGACGGCCAATAGCCATCGCAATACTGGCTACCCTCTTTTGATGACCGGCAGTATAGGGATCGCGCCACTCCATGGTTTTGGACATAGCCTCAATAGTTGCGCGTAATGCAGTTGCCAGGCGTTCTTGCGTTAGTTCTTTTTCATGAATTTGGTCATCCAACTTATGTTGACGTTCAATGGAGCGCAGTCCAAATCCAATCTCTTTAGCAAGACTTTCAAATAACTGAACTTCAGAAGCTCCAAATGTATTCGGAACTTTTGAATACACCATCAGTACACCAAAGGGTATCCCAGTAATACCATCAGGAATTGGACAACCGATTGCCGAACGAATTCCAAACCCCTTTGCACGCTCGCGCCAAGCAACAAATCCAGGATCGATTTCACCATCGATAACTACGCTCGTTTTATTGTTTCGAATGCAACTACCTGCAGGTCCGCGCCCGGTTACTTCGGAATTAGACCAGCTCACTACAATATCTTTTATATAGCCAGAGGCAGCCCCAGCAACCCCAACTACTTTGACTGTCTTGAAGGCGTCACCCTCAGCTTGTCCCACCCAAGCAAGAACATATGGACCTTGTGCAGCAATCGCCTGACAAACTTCTTGAATCAATAACTCAGTAGAGTTTGCACGTGCCAGTGCAGCAGCTGCTTCTGAAAGTGCGGATAAAGCCCAGCCTCGCTTTTCTAACTCGTCACGAATGACTAATTCGGAAGAGAAGTTATGCTGATTTACAGGCTTTGTTTTCATGTTTTTATTATGGCTCTAAATCGCCCTAAAAGGCTTGCAATTACTAATAAATAGGCAGAGTATGAAAACGTAAACTACTGACAAGGGAATATGAAAGAAGATATTGAAAAAATCTATGCAAAGCTGATCGGCCTGGAAACCGAGGTGAGCAACCTACGTCAGGGATACATCACCGTTAATGCTCGCTACGCTGATGCGATAGATACCCTCAAGGCTTTGACCTCGAGCGCACTTGAAGCTGCTAAGAGAGCTGCCATATCTGCTGAAAAAGCCTCCCTCTCAGCCAAGAATTGCGCAACTGCAGCCAAGCTAGCCGCATCAGAAGCGGTGGTGGATGCCGCAGAGGCGGCTGCCGATGCCGCTGCTGCCTCTGCCGAAGCTGCCATTGAAGCCGCTGCTGCTGCCTCTGCTGCTGCCGCTGCAGCCGCTGCAGCTGTTGCCCATCAAGCCGAGGAGTCCTCCATATTGGCCTCAGCTGAAGCTGCTGAAGCCACTAAGCGCGCAGCTATGGCCGCCGCCGAAGCTGTAAAAATGTCTAACCTTGCCGCTGAATCAGCTAGATCGGCCAGAGGTAAGAGATAAGAGCAAAAGAGATATGGGTAGCGAAAAGTAAAAAAGCTCCCGTTGAGGAGCTTTTTTACTTTAATGCTGTGGGGCGAACGACGGGGCTCGAACCCGCGACAACCAGAATCACAATCTGGGACTCTACCAACTGAGCTACGTCCGCCACTGAAGACCTAGATTATAGCTTTTTGCTCAAAATACTGTCAAAAACACCCTTTTAAGGCCCGCTATTAGGCGCTTTCGAACTCAAAGGCCGCCCAATCCCCAAGACATAAGCTCGCATCGATAAAGAAATCCAAGATGGCGGCCTTGCTCTGAACTTTGGCCAAGGCGTGATGATCTGAGAGACGTTGACGCCAATACCGTGATCCCGCCCGGCCATGAGCCAAGCCGAGGATATGTCTTGTAAAAGCCCCAATATAAAAAGGCTTGCCTTTGGCTTGGCATTCATCAAACCAAGCTTGCACTTGTTTAACCAAGGCAATCTGAATGCGGTGCCACTCGGTTTCACTAAAAAGATATCCAGCAGCATCGCCATCCGTGTTGATCATGTCATCCCAACCTAAGAGCAACGCAGGAAAATGATATGCAGCCCTTCCCACCATGAAACCATCAAAGTCATCCCAGTGGCCAGCAATTTGTTCATTAGTTTCCAAACCACCATTAAGCAATACTTTGAGATTCGGAAATTGCTTCTGCGCATCTACTCTGAGCTTTGCAGCTACTTCATAACGCAACGGTGGTTTGCTGCGATTCTCTTTTGGCGATAAACCTTTAAGCACTGCATTACGTGCATGAATGGTTACCTGACTGGCACCAGCATCGGCAACAGCAAGAATAAAGTTCAGCGCAAATTGGTAATCAGCTTCAGAATTTGCGGCATCCATCGAGTCCAAGCCCAGACGATGCTTTACGGAGATCGGAATATCAACCGCTCCCCTCATAGAGCGCACACAGTCTGCAACTAAATTAGGCTCAGCCATTAAGCAGGCGCCAAAGGCACCACGTTGCACGCGCTCTGAGGGGCAACCGCAATTGAGATCGATTTCATCGTAACCCCACTGTTGAGCTAGTTCGGCAGACCTTGCTAAGTCGCCGGGCTCTGAGCCGCCTAATTGCAAAACAACAGGATGTTGCTCTTGTGAATAATCTAAATGACGTGGCACATCCCCATGCATGAGCGCACCAGAAGTGACCATCTCTGTATAAAGAACAGCCTCTTTAGTGAGCGTGCGATGAAACGAACGGCAATGGCGGTCCGTCCACTCCATCATGGGGGCGACTGCTAAGCGTTTCTTTGGAGTATTGGTCATGAACTTCGATTAAATGGCGATTGACCGCCATTTTAAATGCATAAGGGCAACCGAAGCTGCCCTTACTGAAGATGCACTTGATAGTTAGCTTATTTAGATAGCTTCGCCTCTAACTCAACCGCAAGATCCAAGGCACCCATGTAACCGGACTTCAGATGATTCGGTAGATCGGGGTCACCAACCATAGCGCCCAAGGTCTCTACAAGGCTAAAAACTAAACCTTTAGCAGCGCCCGCGGCAATCGTATTGTTTGCTACTGCTTGATCAATATGATTTACCGCATCCAGAAAATAATCATGCCCTGGGAGGCCATCTGGCCCTAAAGCTTCTTTGTTTAATTCTTTAGTCATTTGTGTCGTCCTATGAAGTCTTTATTTATAGCATTTGATCCACTTTATAGAAAAACTTGCGTGCATAGGCAAGAATTTCTTTATCAGTAGGATGATCAACCGTTTCTACGCCAACAATCTTTTCTGCAATATTGGCATCATGTTTGTGCGCGTGTTTGATGAGCTCTAATTTTGCAGATCCAGGCCCAAGAATCAAGATTTCTTTGGACTCATTCACGGCATTGATAACTGAATGTAAATATTTTGAATCTAAAGCGACTTTACCGCTACCGACTTCATTGGCTTTGTGATGCAGATGAGTGTGGGTACTTTTACTGCGAATCACTTCGGCTTCGCTAGCCTCTTCGCTCAAGAACATTACGTGAGCTTCTTTATGGTCGATCCAAATTACTGCGTGATTTAATGACATATTCTTCCTATGATTAGTATTAACTACCCCTTCAGAATACTCCAGCAATGCTTAAGGATTACTGAAAAATCACTGTGGAAGCGCTATTAGGTTTGATTTATGTCAAATTGTTTGTATTAGTATTAAATTCGTATACTCAGACCATCCACATTTAAGCTCGTTACGGCCATGTCCCCCAATAAATACCTACCCATACGATATATTCCATTTTCTCTATGCATCCTGGGGGCCATTGCCAGTTTTACCTCTTTACAGCTGCATCCACAGGCTTGGAATTTCTTCCTACTATTTGGCTTTTTGTCATTTGTAGGCATGTATGACATCACGCAAACCAAAATAGCCATTCTTCGAAACTACCCCGTTATTGGACATTTGCGTTTCATGCTTGAATTTATCCGCCCAGAAATTCGCCAGTACTTTATCGAGGGCGACAATGATGAAACCCCTTTTTCAAAAGAACAGCGCACATTAGTCTATTCACGCGCTAAAGCTGTACCGGATCAAATTCCTTTTGGCACCACTCTGGATGTCATGGCCCCTGGCTACCAATGGATTAATCAATCATTAGCCCCTACCCGCCTGCCCAGCCATGATTTCCGAGTCGAGATTGGCGGCAAAGATTGCAAACAAAAATATTCAGCCAGCATCTTTAATATCTCAGCCATGAGCTTTGGGTCCCTTAGTGCTAACGCTATTTTGGCTTTAAATCTTGGTGCCAAAAAGGGTGGCTTTGCTCATGACACTGGCGAAGGCTCGATCTCTCAATACCACCGCATACATGGTGGCGATCTCATTTGGGAAATTGGCTCTGGTTACTTTGGCTGCCGCAATACCGACGGTAGTTTTAATGAGAAAAAATATGAGGAGAATGCTTTAGATCCTCAGGTCAAGATGATCGAGATTAAATTGAGCCAAGGCGCCAAGCCTGGTCATGGCGGCATCTTGCCGGGCTCTAAGGTGACGGCTGAAATAGCTGCAGCACGTGGCGTCAAGGAAGGGGAAGCCTGCATCTCCCCTGCTTCGCATAGCGCTTTCTCGACACCGCTTGAGCTGATTCATTTTGTGAAGAAGTTGCGTGATCTATCTGGCGGTAAGCCGGTTGGCTTTAAGTTCTGCGTTGGCCATCCATGGGAATGGTTTGGCATTGTCAAAGCCATGCTAGAGACTGGCATTCATCCGGACTTCATCGTAGTGGATGGCTCTGAAGGCGGGACAGGTGCATCGCCAGTGGAATTTACTAATCACGTGGGCACACCACTACAAGAAGGCCTGCGCCTGGTTCATAACACCCTTGTGGGTGTAAACCTAAGAAATCAAATCAAAATTGGTTGTGCCGGAAAGATCATTAGCGCCTTTGATATGGCTGTAGCTTTTGCTTTAGGTGCCGATTGGTGTAATAGTGCGCGTGGCTTTATGTTCTCCATTGGCTGTATTCAGGCGCAGGTTTGCAATACGGGCAACTGCCCTACTGGCGTCACTACACAGAATCCATTGCGCCAGAAAGCATTGGTAGTGCCGAATAAAGCTGAGCGCGTGTACAACTTCCACAATGAAACCCTGAAGACCTTAAAAGAGCTGGTAGAGGCTGCTGGATTACATCACCCCGGTGAAATTGATGCCCCTCACATCATCCGACGCATTAATAAGCATGAAGTACGTCTTTTATCCTTCTTACTCCCTGAAATGCCCGCTGGACTGTTACTAAACGCAGAACATATAGATCCGAGCCTGAATTTGCCAAGAGTATTTGAGCTTTATTGGCACCGGTCCCAAGCCCAAAGCTTTAGCGCTCTTAAAAGTTAGGCCTTGAGAGCCTCGCGATAAGAGAAATTTATTGAGAAGCTCGGAGTTCAGTTTTGTGGCGGTACATCTCTAGATCTACTTGATGCAAGATTTCCGAGACGGTTCTTGGTGCCTCGCTATATGTTGCCATACCAATACTTAAGGTAACTGGATACCCTGAATCACTCATCGTCTGATTGACTGTTTTAACAATATCACCGCACATCTGATGCATACTTTTCTTATTTACCTTCAATGCAACGATCAAAAACTCGTCGCCACCCAAACGGAAAAACATGGCATTCTCAGATGAGAATGCCATCAAGGTATGGGCAATCTTTGTCAACACCTGATCGCCCACTAAATGCCCTCGAATATCATTAATCTTTTTAAAGTCATTCACGTCGATCAGCGCAACAGAAAAAACTTCCCGTGATTCGTCAAGTTTTGCAATAGCCTGCTCTATAACAATTCGGGCCCAGCGTCTGTTCCACAACCCTGTTAATGAATCCGTATTTGCCAGCAGGTTTACCCGCAACTGACTTCGTCGAAGTGACCTGGCAAGCCACATAATTAATAGGGTCGCCAAAAAACGTATAAGGAAATTAAGTACTTCTATCTTTACTTGATAGAGGGAGAAATAATCCTCTCTAAGGAGAAAATAATTTTCAAATAGCGTCGTCAAAACAAGCGCTACGATAACAACCTTAATTGATTTTGCATTTAATGCAATGATTGCCGCAGGAAATAGATAGAGCAAAACTAATCGGTAATCATCAGGCGAAAAAACATCGATCATTAAAATCAAGAAGAGCAAACCAAACCCAAACTGGACTGCTATTTTTGGTTTAATGCCAAATAGCCCATAAATATTATTGTCTTGCATCATTCTCGATCAACCCAAGTAAGCGATTTTGCAGCTACAGGTGTTAAACGATATACATAGGTCGCCCGTGGAGACACCATAAATCCGTTGAGGTCATAAAGAAAAGATCTTCTCCGGGCCGCTAAATTATGTTTAACCAACTTACTAAGGTCACGACTTAATTGTGGGCAGCGTGGATACTCATTCGAACGGTAAAACACTTTTGCGCCAGTTGCTTTTGCATATTCCACTATCAGATCGGGGCTGCACTCTTCCAAACCTGTCGGCTGGTGTCTTAGTCGATTCAATAGCCAGCGGTAACGGGGTTTGGACGTCATGAGTGGCATATTAGCTTAAGAGCTAATATCGTGCTAGATTTTATGCCTATTTTTAGTGCCTAAAGCACTCCCAACACTCATAATCAAGGAGTCTAGAACTAAAGCACTAGGTTTTGAGAGCTACTAAAGGCCCTCTTTACCCCATCAATAGGATCAATAAATGCCACTTCTTTTGCAAGCAGCTGCAATGGCTTTGAAAAATCCAAGTCATATTCTTGATAAGGCGTAAGAATGGGATAGATCTGATCATGCTTCATGGGGATATTGAGGGCATTGAGATGGCAACGCAGTTGATGCTTCTTCCCGCTGCCGGGAGTGAGTCTGTATTTAGCCCATGGCTGTTTTGCTTGTATGAGCTCTATCAAGGTATCCGTGTTTGGTTCGCCTGTAACTTCCTGCATCTGCAGAAAATGTTCTGATTCCTGAATTCGACTTTGATAAGTCATTGGAAGTTTTTTTTCTAATTCTTCAGAGTATGGTGCTATCGCTTCATAGACTTTTTTGACCGCTCTATCCCTGAATAAATTTTGGTATTGAGCTCGCTCATTTGGATTAACTGAAAAGATAACTAGCCCCGCTGTATCACGATCAATTCGATGAATGGGACTGAGCGTTTGTATGCCTATTTTTTTCTTGAGTCGATTTAATAAGGTTTGATGCAGGTAAAGTCCGCTTGGCGTTACTGGCAAGAAATGCGGTTTATCTGCAACCAGAATATGCTCATCTTGATAGAGAATCTGCTCTTCAAATGGAATCTCTGGCTCGCGAGTCAGCCTCCTGAAGTACATCAGATGAGTATTCGGTTGATATGGATCAGCCACATTAAGAGGCCGTCCTTCCATATTTAGAATAAGGCCCTCATTAAAACGAAGCTCCCACTCAGTAGCTTGTATATGGGGAAATTGCGCTATGAAAAAGGCCAGCAAATTCAGATGGGTTTGATTTGCAGGCAAATACACCCGCGATGCTGAGACTCCTTCTGAATTAACTTGTGTGCTCATAGTGCCCCATAGTTTGGAGCTCTATTTTATGCTTTTGCCAGAGCGTAATTGGCGTCGCTTTATTTGGCCTGACCAAATACTGGGTCGCGCTTTTCTAGGAAGGCGGTAATCCCCTCTCGGTAGTCGCTTCCCATATACACATTCTTACGCAAGGATTGCAAGTGTTCAAAAACGGCGGGATTCATGACTGCGGCATCAGAGAGCATTTGTGCCTGGGCTTTGAGCACAGAGTTAGCCTGAGGTGAACGCGAAGCAATAGTTCGAGCCATTTGGTAAGTTTTTAACTCTAATTCACCAGAGACGTAGAGATGATTCAGGATGCCAATCTGCAAGGCACGATCAGCGCCTATAGGATCGGCAGTCAGGAACATCTCTTTAACAACGTTCAAGGGCATGCGTGACATGAAATGCAAAATTCCGCTCGCGGTATAAGGGAGTCCCAACTTGGCCGGTGTAATCGCAAAGGTCGAGTCGTGATCACCAATGGCAATATCGCAACTCATAATTAAATCAGTCGAAGCGCCCCATACCGAACCATCTACCATGGCTATCACTGGCGCTCTAAACGCCCTGATAGATTGAAGCAAAACCATAACAGGGTCATCAGCGGGCAAGGGATCCCGCTCTGATCTAGGTAATTCCATCACATCATGACCTGCAGACCAAACTTTATTTTTCTTATCGGCACGCAAAACCAATACGCGCACATCCTGTTTACCGAACTCTTCCAAGGCGTGATGCATTTCTTCGATTAAGCACTCACTTAATGCATTACGCTTTTCATAATGATTAAAGCGAATTGTGGCAATTAAATCTGCCTGTTCGGTTTTGATGTATTGATAGTTCAATGCGCTGTCTCTTTATTTATTATTTTTGGTTGTCTGCGTATTAAGCCGCAATCAAAATATCACCTAGCTCCATCTTCTCCCACCAGATAAAGGGTAAAAGATAGACCGGCTCCCCAGCATCCTGAAGAATTTCCAGCGCACCATCATTGGTCTTGTTAGCCTCATATTTTCCAGGATTTAGAGGTCTGCAGCCATTATCCGTACCGTCATTACGACGCATTCTGGCAATGATGTTTCGAGTGATATAGACGACCATATTTCCTCCTGGTTAAAGTGCTGACTGAATGTGGTTGCGAACTACTGGATAAATCTGGCTTTCCCAGCGTTTCCCATTAAATACCCCGTAATGGCCGACGCCCGCTTGTAAGTGATGTGACTTCCTGTATCCAGGGAGACCAGAACAGAGATCTTGCGCTGCTAAAGTTTGTCCAATGCCACAGATATCATCTCGCTCACCTTCAACGGTGAGCAGAAATGTTTTCTTAATCAGTTTTGGATTCACTAGCCTACCTTGGTATGTCAAAGTTCCATTAGCTAGATCGCGATCCATAAATACTTTTTTAATGGTTTCTAAATAGAAAGGTCCTGACAAATCCATAATTGCAAAATATTCTTCATAAAAATCATGAATCACATCCGCCTTCTCATCGTCACCATTAACGCGATACTCATATAGCTTTCTGAAGGACTCTGCGTGGCGATCGGGATTCATACTCATAAATGCCATAAGCTGCAAGAAACCTGGGTAGACTTTTCGACCAGTGCCATTGAATTGATTTGGAATAACCCCGATGAGCTTTTCTTCAAACCAAGACATGGGTTTGCTGGTAGCTAATTCATTGACCTTTGTTGGGCTTTGACTGACATCAATCGGCCCAGCCATCAAGGTCAAGCTTGCCGGGACATAGGGACTCTTGTCTTCAGACATGATGGCTGTGGCTGCTAAGCAGGCTACTGTTGGCTGACATACCGCCATCAGGTGGGTTTGAGGTCCGATCACCCGCAAGAAGTTAATGATGTGCTCGACATAAGCATCAAAGTCAAAGTCGCCACAACTCAATGGAATGTCACGAATGTTCAACCAATCAGTTACATAAACTTCATGATCAGTTAGAAGTGTCTTAATGGTTCCCGCTAACAAAGTAGCAAAGTGTCCTGACATTGGAGCAACCAAGAGAATCTTAGGTTGACCAGAAATATTGGGCTTTGAAAATCGAATCAAGTTACAAAAATGCGTTGAGTAAATTAATTCCTCTGTAACGGGCTGCTCCACCCCAAATGAATCCATGACAGATTGAATTTTAAAATCAGGTCTTGTATGCGTAAATCCAAGCAAAGAAATTTGCTCATAGTGTGCAGCTAATCGCTGCATAGGATTTAGGGAAAAGTTTCCAAACCAATTAGTAGAGACGCGCTCTGACGCTTTTGCAAACATCCGAACCGGATTATGCAAATTAGCAAAGGTTTGATAAGCTTTGTACATCATCTATGGGCACCGCTTTCTATGTGACGCAATGCTCGTTCTGTAGTTCTGAGTGCTGGGTCAAATACCCTACTCAAAGACACATCATTGGCAATAATGGCTGCGGTTTGCGCTGCACGTGCTGCCACGATGGATAAATTCACAAAACCAGCAACATTAAAAGTTTTGAGAAGATCTGGCAGCTCTTCATCGCCTGAAGCAACTTCGCCAGCCTCTATCTTTTGATAAAGATCGCGGTAGTAACTCCTCATACCATCGAGCTCCTCAGCAATTGTCATAATCCGCTGAAACAAGACCGCAAAGTCTGATGCCAGCGCATTGTTTTTGACTACTTCCATGGAGTTACCCCTGGGACCTCGGCTGGAGCAACAGAAACCGGGATAGTTTCAAAGTCCGCAGGGCCCACTATCTCGAGATACTCCATGTCGGGTGAATAGTCGAAGAGGAAATGGGTGATGCCCGGCATTTGATGAACAACATCACCCGCCTCAACCAAGGTAGCCTTATCTTCATACATAAACTTAGCCCAGCCTTTGGTCATGATGACAATCTGGAACTCTGCTACGTGATAGTGCCAGCCGGTACCATTCTCTGGGGGTTTATTGGCCTTCACGAGATGGGCAATGACCTTACCTTTGGTTGCCTTAGCGACACCCAAATCTTTATAGAGAAAAAAATCCCTAAGGCCGCCTGGTAAAAACTGAGTATCGGCAGGTTTTACATGAGAAAACTCGGTATCACTTTTAAATTTTACGGGTGCGTTCATTTTTAAAACTCCACTTCAAGTTCTTCAATGTCATCGGGTTCTTCGAGGGCGCCCATCACCCATTCCTTCATCTCAGGCATCGCCATGATGTGCGTGCAGTAATCCTTGCTCGCCTTGTCCAGCTCTACGTGATACGTCAAGAATCTTGTGACCACTGGCGCAAACATAGCGTCAGCTAAAGTGGGTTCCTTGCCAAATAAGAAAGGCCCACCGTATGTTGTTAAGCAGTCCTGCCAGATGACTAGGACACGATTAATATCGATTTGTGCTTTTGACCAAACCTTGAATGACTCAAATTTGGCTTTGACATTCATAGGCAAAGAAGCGCGCAAGGCAGAGAAGCCGGAATGCATCTCGCCACAGATGGAGCGGCAATGGGCTCTTGCTGCTGGATCTTTTGGTAGCAGATGCGCTTTGGGATTTAATTCATTCAGATACTCACCAATAGCCATGGTGTCCCAAACCCTGCAACCATCATGATCTAATCGCGGAACCAGAATGGAGGGTGACAAGAGCAAGAGTTCTGCTCGGTTATCCACATCATCCGGATGAACCTGCACTTCCTGAAAAGGTAAGCCAGAAAGCTTGAGCATCAGCCAACCGCGTAATGACCATGAAGAATAATTTTTGCTACTAATCGTCAAGGTAGTTTGCTTAGGCATAAGAACTTTCAAATGAGGTACAACTACAACTTATTCCCCCTGAAATAAGGATTGGTAGCCAAATGCCCTATTTTTGACATGTTCTACCCAAATCTGGGCATACCTCACCTTTACGCACCCATCTTGTGCGCCGTAATAATGCACCCTTGTGGTGAACTTATAGACTTTGAGTCATGTCTATACACGCCGCCCTACACCACGTCACCGAATACATATATGACCGCCCAGTCAAACTGGGGCCACAGGTAATTCGTTTGCGACCGGCACCTCACTGCCGCAGCCATATTCTTTCTTACTCTCTCAAAATTGAGCCTGAAGGTCATTTCATTAACTGGCAACAGGATCCATTTTCAAACTATCAAGCTCGTTTGGTTTTTCCTGAACCTACGACGCACTTTAAAGTAACGGTCGATCTTGTTACGGAAATGGCCGTATACAACCCATTTGATTTCTTTCTAGAACCAGATGCAGAAGACTACCCCTTTACCTACAGCCAAGATCTTAAGAAAGAGTTGCGCCCTTACCTAGGTAAAAAGCGCAATGACGGCATCAACAAATATTTTAAAACGGTTGATCGCAGCAAGATGCGCACGATCGATTTTTTAGTTGCGATCAATCAAAAAGTTCACAAGGATATTAGCTACACCATTCGCATGGAGCCTGGAGTACAGACCCCAGAAGAGACATTAAAACTTCGCAGTGGTTCTTGTCGAGATTCTGCTTGGTTAATGGTGAATCTCTTGCGTCTTTGCGGACTCGCATCGCGCTTTGTTTCAGGCTATCTCATTCAGCTTAAACCAGATGTCAAAGCGCTAGATGGACCAAGTGGAACAGAGGTAGATTTCACAGACTTGCACGCCTGGTGTGAGGTGTATTTGCCAGGTGCGGGATGGATTGGCTTAGACCCGACTTCCGGCCTATTTGCTGGCGAAGGCCATATTCCTGTTGCCTGCACCCCCGAACCTTCAGGTGCAGCCCCGATTGAAGGTGGTGTTGACGAATGTGAAGTGCAATTTGCTCACTCCATGGAAGTCACTCGCATTTATGAAGCGCCCCGAGTAACCAAACCGTATACCGAAGAACAGTGGCAAGCGATTGTTGATCTAGGCCATCAAGTTGATAAGCAATTGGTTGCGGGCGACGTTCGCTTGACCATGGGTGGTGAGCCTACTTTTGTATCCGTTAATGGACGTGATGAACGTGAATGGAATGTAGATGCATTAGGGCCAACGAAGCGGGGTTACGCAACCGATTTAGTAGAAAAACTTCGCAAGGAATACGGCGATGGTGGTTTCCTTCATTTCGGTCAAGGCAAATGGTATCCAGGAGAGCAACTCCCTCGTTGGGCTTTGTCAATCTACTGGAGGGCTGATGGACAGCCTATCTGGAAAAACCCAAAACTATTTGCCGATGAACGCCACCCTACGAACTACACCAGCAAAGATGCTGAGAAATTTGTCTACACACTTTCTAAAAAATTAGGTTTAGCGGATAAATTTATCGAACCCGCTTATGAGGATGTTTTCTATTACCTCTGGCGGGAATCCAAGCTACCAGTCAACGTTGATCCCTTCAAATCAAACCTAGACGATGAGATGGAGCGCACTCGCTTAAAGCGGGTCTTCACCCAAAAATTAGATTCTGTGGTGGGTTATGTCCTCCCTATCGAAGCGAATGAAGGAAAGAATTACCTAGATACCGCTTGGAAGACGGGTCCTTGGGAATGTCGTGATGATCGTCTTTATCTGCTACCAGGCGATTCGCCAATGGGCTATCGACTCCCCCTGGAGTCACTACCCTGGGTTAGTAAAGCAGATTATCCCTATCTCATTGAGCAAGATCCATTTACTCCTAGACCGCCATTAAACAGTCAAGCGTCAATTGTTCACCAACAACAACCAACTCGCAAAGAATTTACAGCGTCTGGTAAAACGATTTGGAGTCAGTCGCAAGAAGTAAGACATCCAAAACGTCAAGAATCAGCTGCATGGGTTACCAGAACAGCGATGTGCGTAGAAGCGCGTGATCCAATGCGCTCCAATGGACCTAAGGCTGAGAATGAGCATGGTGGTAAGTCGGGCGTACTGTATGTCTTTATGCCCCCACTCGCTCGTCTTGAAGACTATCTCAATTTATTGGAGGCGGTAGAAGCTACCGCTGAAGAACTTCAGTTTCAAATTGTGCTGGAAGGATATACCCCACCACGCGACCCACGCTTGAAGTTATTACAGGTGACACCAGATCCAGGCGTTATTGAAGTCAATATTCATCCAGCCCATAACTGGGGCGAGCTAGTTGAGCATACGGAATTCTTATATCAAGCTGCTTTTGAATCTCGCCTTTCTGCTGAGAAATTTATGGCAGATGGTCGTCATACCGGTACAGGTGGTGGCAATCACTTTGTAATGGGTGGTGCGACACCGATTGATAGTCCGTTCTTACGTAAACCTGAGCTCTTGGCCAGTCTGATTTTGTATTGGCACAACCATCCGAGCTTGAGCTATCTATTTAGCGGTATGTTTATTGGACCAACCAGTCAAGCGCCTCGAGTAGATGAAGCGCGCAATGACCAAATCTACGAGTTAGAAATCGCGCTGAAAGAAATTCATGAGAATCGTAAGAAGTTTGGCCAAAGCATGCCGCCGTGGCTGGTAGATAGAACTCTACGCAATATCCTGATTGACGTCACCGGCAATACGCATCGCAGCGAGTTCTGTATTGATAAGATGTATTCACCAGACAGTCAAACAGGTCGCTTAGGCTTATTAGAATTACGCGCTTTTGAAATGCCACCGCATGCACATATGAGCATCGTTCAGCAATTACTCATTCGCGCCTTGATAGCTCGTTTCTGGGATAAGCCTTATGAGGCACCAATGACGCGCTGGGGAACTGAACTCCATGACCGCTGTCTCTTGCCAACATTTATCAAAATGGACTTTGATGATGTCATTCAAGAGATGCAAAAGTACGGTTACGACTTTAAGCCTGAGTGGTTTGCACCTCACCTTGAGTTCCGCTTCCCGCTCATTGGACAAGTGCAAACGATGGGCACAGAAATTACCTTACGCAACGCACTTGAACCATGGCATGTTATGGGTGAAGAAAATGCAGCAGGCGGAACTGCACGCTATGTTGACTCCTCATTAGAGAGAATTGAATTACGTGTTACCGGCCTAAACCAAAGTCGCTACACCATCACCTGCAATGGCGAGCCTTTGCCACTTCAACCAACAGGAGTTGCAGGAGAGTATGTAGCAGGTGTTCGTTATAAGGCTTGGAATCCTCCATCTAGCCTGCACCCGAGTATTGGTATTCATGTTCCATTGATTTTTGATGTGATCGATACCTGGAATAAACGCTCTGTGGGGGGCTGCCAATATCACGTTGCCCACCCTGGTGGCCGAAACTACGACAACTTCCCTATCAATGCCTATGAGGCAGAGAGTCGGCGACTTTCTCGCTTCTTTAGGATGGGTCATACCCCAGGAACTGTTGAAGGGGTTCAGGCAAACATTGACCTCCCGGCTAGTAAGGAATTTCCATTTACGCTGGATATGCGGCGGTGAGACAATAGTTTGTGGACAACCCTCAGACTCATTCCTTGAAAGACGCCAGCAACCCTACGCTGGTGGAGGATATCAACCGTCTATCACCCACACCCAAAGAGGGGCACTTTGATGAGTTACGAGGGGAATCAGAGTCTCTACTACCCCAATGGCAAACTTTTTTTGAATCCCTTGGCCCCTCTGGTTTAAGCGATCTTGATCAACGCACCCAAGAACTCAATAGGCAGATTCGGGATAACGGCATTACCTATAACGTCTATGCCGATGAGTTTGGTCCACAGCGCCCTTGGTCAGTAGATTTATTTCCCCTCCTTATTAGCCCTGATTCTTGGCAAAAAATTCAGTCCGGAGTTTTACAGCGTGCGCGTTTACTTGAAGCCATCATGGTGGATGTGTATGGGCCCCAAACCCTGCTGAAGGAAGGATGGATTCCTCCGGCATTAATCCATGGACATCCTGGTTATTTACGCTCTATGCATGGTATCGAGCTTAATAACAAAAAACATCTTCACATCATGGCTTTTGATTTAGCAAGAGCGCCTGATGGATCATGGTCAGTACTGTCTCAGCGCACCCAAGCACCTTCTGGTCTTGGTTATCTTTTGGAAAATCGTAATCTGATTGCAAGACAATTTCCCAAAGCATATGAGCTCATGCAGATTGCCCCACTAGCCAATGCCTATAGAGACTTAATCGATGCATTGAAGCTTGAAAGCCCGGCAGGTGCTAATGCCCATATCGCCCTGCTTACTCCGGGACCTTATAACGAGACCTACTTTGAGCACGCCTATCTAGCTCGTTATCTCGGCCTAACTCTGGTTGAAGGTGGTGATTTAACGGTACGCGATCAACACTTATTTTTGAAAACGGTACGTGGTTTAGAGCCTGTACATATTTTGCTGAAGCGTTTGGATGATGAGTTTTTAGATCCACTAGAACTGCGCTCCGATTCCACTCTAGGCGTCCCCGGTCTATTACAAGTGATACGCGCCGGTAACGTCGTTTTGGCAAACGCTCCTGGCTCGGCCTTCCTAGAATCACCTGCACTATTAGGATTCTTGCCGTCGATTAGCGAGAGACTTTTAAATGAAAAAGTTCAGCTTCCAGCAATGGATACCTGGTGGTGCGGTGAACGCGCCGCACTAGAAGCTGCTATTCCGAATTTAGGGCATAGCGCCATTAAGCCAACCTTTCCGAATGGCACAGGTCATCAAAGTTACGAATCTACTTTAGGTTGCGATCTAAATCAGGCTCAGCTAGATGAATGGGTTGGACGTATTACTAGGCAGCCTGATGAGCATACTGTGCAAACCTACATTCCATTGGCACAAATGCCAACCTGGTTAAATGCCTTCAACCTCAATGATGCTTCTTTGATTGAGCCCCACTCATATATGTTGCGCGTCTTTGCACTGAGTGATGGCTCTAACAGCTGGCAAGTATTGCCTGGTGGACTTGCCCGTATCGCAAGCACTGATTCAGGCATAGCTTCTATGCAACGAGGCGGTAGTAGTGCAGATGTTTGGGTTCAAAGCCCACAGCCCTCCCAAGAGCAAGGGCAACAACCACAGCATCCAATGCAAACCCCAGAAAAAGTGATGCGTAAGCGCTTAGTTACCAGCCGCGCAGCTGAGAATCTCTATTGGTTTGGACGGTATACCGAGCGTAGTGAAAATATTCTGCGCTTAGCCAAGCTTTATCTTGAAAATATTAATAGTGAATACACCCCTTCCCGGTCATTATGGTCTTGGTTAGAAAACCTATGTCACCACTACGGGCTTGTGCCTGAAGGTGTACCAAGTAATTTTGACCAGAGTGATATGCGTCACCGAATTTTTGAGCGTACTTTAATTAACTCTCTCAATGCCAGCGACAGCGTCACCAGCGTGGGCTACAACCTGAACGCCATGAAACGCACTGCCTCTAATGTGAGAGAGCGACTCTCCCCGGAACAATGGAGCACCATCAATCATTGCATTGAGCAATTTCAGTCTGATTGCCATAAAGCCAATACCTTTAATGATTTTTCCGCTTCGCTCGCTATCGATGCTTTAAATGGCGCGAGTAGCTGCTTGGCGGCGATAACCGGCGCTCAAACTGACCGTATGACACGTGATGATGGCTGGCAACTACTTTCCATTGGAAGACATATTGAGAGGCTGGCCTTTCTGACAAATGCATTAGATTCAGCTATCGTTTCTGGCTTACTTAATAATCCAAATGCAGACAGCTCAGGTTATACCGCTCTACTCAATTTATTTGATAGCACGATCACCTTTCATGCACAGCACCAACAAAGTCGCGAGATAGCCCCTTTAATTAGCTTACTAGTCATGGATGATGAAAATCCACGATCACTTGCTTGGGTTAGCAAGGCGCTTAGAGCTCGCCTATCAAAGCTAGCGGGTACCGAACGCAATAATCCTGATGAGCTGACACGCAGCGTCATTAACTTGCTGGATTACGACTTGTTTTCACTATCCACAGCTGATGGATTTGGCAACCTCTCGGATCTCAGAAATTGTTTGCGCAATTGCTCGCAGTCTGCCTGGAATGTTTCTGATGAAATTAGCGCACGCTATTTCAATCTGATTCACTCTAATGAATACAGCATCCAAATGTAATGCGCCAATGATGTTGCTAGAAATTACCCACGATACCCGCTACTCTTACGATCCTGATGTAGAGATTGCGCAGCATTTTGCTCACCTCAAACCAGCAGATCTAGAAACACAACGAGTATTAAAGTCCGAAGTTCAGGTGAGCCCGAGGCCTTCTTGGAGCGAAGAAAATCGAGATAGCCATGGAAATGTTTGCACCTTCTTTTCTTTGCAGAATAGGCACAGTGAATTACTCATTACAGCCAAATCACTGATCGAGACTACAGCTACTGAATATGGCCCTAAGCCCCAGGAAACTGCACCCTGGGAGCTGGTACGAGAATATTTCCGTTATCACTCCAATACCCAATGGGATGCTGCCTCAGAATTTCTATTTACATCTCCATTCATTACTTTGAGACCAGAGTTCGCAGAATTTGCGAGGGCCAATTTCACAGCTGGTAGACCTATATTGGATGCGGCAATTGATTTGATGAAACGCATCTATAGTGAATTTCATTACGTTAGCAAAAGTACCGATATCAACACCCCTGCACTAGAGGCGCTGAATAAGCGAGAGGGGGTATGTCAGGACTTTGCACATATTTTGATTTCATCGCTCCGCAGTATCGGCATCCCCGCAAAATATATGAGCGGCTATATTCTGACCAATCCTGCACCCGGTCAAGCAAGACTGATTGGCGGAGATGCTTCGCATGCTTGGGTATCGGTTTATGTTCCTAGCATGGATGAAAGCAGTATTTTAGGTAAGGGCATTTGGTGTGATCTAGATCCAACCAATAATCGCTGGGGCTACGGAACTCCTGGGGAAGATTATGTTCACTTGGCTCAAGGAAGAGATTACTCAGATGTCTCCCCTATTCGCGGGGTGATCCATGGTGGAGCAGACCATACGTTAGAGGTAGCTGTAACGGTAATGCCTATTAACTCTTAGGCGCCCTTTTTTCCCAATAAAAAACCGCCCGAAGGCGGTTTTATTACTTGAAGAGTGCACTACTTACATCTTAGTCTGCGTAGATACCTGCAGCCTTAATGATTGGTGTCCATAAATCAATCTGTGCCTTCAGATGCTTTTTCAAACCTTCTGGAGTAGCACTTGCTTGAGATGGAATTTCAACGCCCAACTCCGCCATGTGCTGCTTGTAAAGGGGATCCTGGATAGCTCCTTGCAGCGCTTTGGCTAACTTATCCATCTCCGCTTTTGGAGTGCCCTTAGGAGCATAAACACCATGCCACACCTTCACTTCGAAGTTCTTCAAGCCCTGCTCATTGAGAGTTGGAATCTTTTCAAAGGCTTTGATGCGCTGCATGGTGGTTGTGCCGTAAGGCTTTACTGCATTAGTTGCCAACTGACCTGAAAGGTTAGTTGTTTGATCGCACATCAATTGCACTTGGCCACCGATTAAATCAGTCAAGGCAGGCGCAGTACCTTTGTATGGCACAGTGGTTAAATCCAACTGAATACGACTCATAAAAAGCAAGCCGCACAAGTGGCTAGCAGAACCTACGCCCGCATTGGCATACGCAATCTTGCCTACGTTTGCTTTCATATACGGCAGAAGTTCTTGATAGTTCTTAGGCGGCAAATTTTTATTGCCAACTAAAATCATCGGAACGTCGGCAACTTGACCAACGTATTCGTAATCAGTCATTGGATCAAAACCCAAATTCTTATACAAAGCCGGGGCTGTAGACATGCCAATATGGTGAATTAGTAATGTGTAACCATCATTTTTGGAGTTAATGACACGTTTAGCCGCAATCGTGCCACCAGCACCAGGACTGTTATCCACAATGACCTGACCTTTGAGTTGCTTACCCATTGCTAAGGCCAGCTCACGAGCCACCTTATCGGTTGGACCACCAGCTGAGAATGGGACCACTAAAGTAATCGGACGATCACCAGGAAAATCAGCCGCTTTTGCAGCAGAAATACTTACGCCTAGTGCACACAGCGAAATCGCCGCAATACGGAAAATTGATCGAGACATTTTCACGGAAATCCTTGTCATTCGTGGTTAAACATACAAAGTAATAGTTTAGAGAATTTGACACCCCAATGGGGAGAAAATCTCTAATAAATAATTATTTCTTAAGCTTGCCAAAGGCAGCTGCCATAGCACTATTCATTGGGGGCGCTTGCCTTCTATCTTCATGCGGCTTTCTGTTTTCAGGCGCTCTAGGGCGATTAGGAGCTCTTTGCTCAGGTTTGACACCCTCTCTTGGGGCTTCATCTGTTAAACGCATCGTTAGCGCGATACGTTTGCGTTTTTCATCTACCTCCAGCACTTTGACCTTTACTACCTGCCCTGCTTTCACCACGCTATGAGGATCTTTTACAAAGGTATTAGATAAAGCGGAGATATGTACCAAGCCATCTTGATGTACACCAATATCCACAAAAGCACCAAAGGCGGCAACGTTAGTCACTACGCCTTCTAAAATCATATCCGTCTTAAGATCACTAATTTTCTCGACACCATCTTTAAATGTAGCGGTAGTAAATTCTGGACGCGGATCGCGACCTGGCTTTTCTAATTCTTTAATGATGTCAGTAACAGTAGGCAAACCAAATTGGCCATCAGCATACTTTTCAGGTGAAAGCGACTTCAGCAAGCTGGCATCACCAATCACTTCTTTCACGCCTTTCTTGATGTCCTTCAGAATCTTTTCTACCAAAGGATATGATTCGGGATGAACTGCTGAAGCATCTAGTGGATCAATGCCATTCATGATGCGTAAGAAGCCGGCAGCCTGCTCATATGTTTTATCGCCGAGACGCGGCACACTTTTGAGATCTGCTCTAGATTTAAATGCTCCCTTACTATCGCGATAGGCCACTATGCCTTCAGCCACAGTAGAGCTTAAGCCGGAAACCCTTGCTAGCAATGGGGCTGAGGCCGTGTTCACATCAACGCCGACAGCATTCACACAATCCTCTACAACTGCGACTAATGATTTAGCCAACTGGGTTTGCATGACATCATGCTGGTACTGACCTACGCCAATCGATTTAGGATCAATCTTCACTAACTCAGCCAAGGGATCCTGTAAGCGACGTGCAATCGATACTGCGCCGCGAAGCGATACATCCATGCCGGGCAATTCTTTTGAGGCGTATTCAGATGCAGAGTAAACAGAAGCACCCGCTTCAGAAACAACAATCTTGGTGAGTTTGAGTTCTGGCTTAGCTTTAATCAGTTCTTGGGCTAATTTATCAGTCTCGCGAGATGCGGTACCGTTACCAATCGAGATCAAGGTGGCATTGTGCTTCTCAGCTAATTTAGCCAGGGTATGCAGTGAACCAGCCCAATCATTTTTTGGTTGATGCGGGTAAATCACTTCGGTATCCACCACTTTTCCAGTAGCATCCACTACGGCTACTTTCACACCAGTGCGCATTCCGGGGTCGAGACCGATAGTTACCCTTGGGCCAGCAGGCGCTGCCAGCAAGAGGGCTTTAAGATTGCGGGCAAATACATTAATTGCTTCGGTTTCAGAGCGCTCACGAAGCGCTGTCATCAGCTCTGACTCTAAATGCAGTGAGCACTTAATACGCCAAGTCCAGCGCACTGTATCCGCCAACCACGCATCGGCAGGTCGCCCCTCGTTTTTGATCTTGAAATGATTGGCAATCCGGTTTTCACAAGGATTGTGAGGAGAATCCCATTTTGGCTTTTCTTCTTCAGTATCTAGGCGCAGGCTCACCATTAACATCTGTTCCCGACGACCTCTAAATAAAGCTAAGGCGCGATGAGATGGAATGGCTTTAATCGGCTCAGAATAATCAAAGTAATCAGCGAACTTCTCTCCCTCTTGCTCTTTACCAGCAATCACTTTAGATTCGACTACACCATGATCTTGTAAGTACTCTCTAAGAGATTGCACCAATGCTGCATCTTCTGCAAAGCGCTCCATCAAAATTTGACGTGCACCCTCAAGTGCCGCCTTGGTATCTACTACACCAGGATTATCGGTGCCATCCACCTGAAACGATTCCTTAAGATACTTTGCAGCCTCTGTTTCAGGATCGAGCCTGGGGTTATTGAGCAGATCATTTGCCAATGGCTCTAAGCCAGCCTCTAAGGCAATTTGCGCCTTAGTCCTTCTCTTAGGTTTATACGGCAGATAAAGATCCTCTAAGCGAGTCTTATCCTCTGCCAACATGATGGCCTTCAGCAACTCTGGCGTCATCTTGCCCTGCTCCTCGATAGAAGCAACGATTGTCTTGCGTCGATCCTCTAGCTCACGAAGATAGCTAAGACGTTCCTCTAATAAACGTAACTGCGTATCATCCAAGCCACCGGTAGCTTCTTTACGGTAACGAGCGATAAATGGCACGGTGGCCCCCTCATCCATCAGAGCTATAGCAGCAGCTACTTGAGCAGGTTTAGCAGCAAGTTCTTGGGCAAGACGTTGTTCAATTGATGGCAGCATGTATATCTAGTTTTATTTATTTAACTTACAAATGGTTAATTTATAGTTTTGATTTCAATGAAGAACAAAAGCCACCCGGAGGTGACTTTTGTTGTGTAACTGGAAAGAGCTTACTCGCGAGATGCTTTCTTACGATCATGCTCTTTCAGGTGGCGCTTACGGATACGTACACTTTTCGGCGTTACTTCAACCAACTCATCATCACTAATGAATTCAACCGCATATTCCAAGGTCAAATCAATTGGTGTTACCAAGCGAACTGCTTCGTCAGTACCTGAAGAGCGAACGTTGGTTAGTTGCTTACCCTTGATTGGGTTAACAACCAAGTCATTGTCACGACTATGGATACCAATAACCATTCCCTCGTATACAGGATCACCATGGCTAACAAACATACGACCACGATCTTGTAACTTCCAAATAGCGTAGGCAACTGCTTCGCCATCGTCTTGACTAATCAATACGCCATTATGACGTTCACCCAAGATGCCATCTTTCGCTGGAGCATAAGAATCAAATGTATGACTCATCAAACCATTACCGCGAGTCATGGTCATGAAGTCACCCTGGAAGCCAATCAGACCACGCGCAGGAATGCGGTACTCAAGACGGGTGCGGCCTTTGCCATCACTCACCATATCTTGCAGCTCACCCTTACGCTTACCCAAGTCTTCCATCACAGAACCTTGAGTAGCATCCTCAACGTCCACCGTTAAGTTCTCATACGGCTCCATTTTGACGCCATTCTCTTCATGAAAGACAACGCGTGGACGGGAAACGGCCATCTCGTAGCCTTCACGACGCATAGTCTCTACCAAGATGGTGAGATGCAACTCGCCACGACCTGATACTTCAAATACGGTGTCATCATCAGTTTCTTTTACGCGCAGAGCCATATTGGCTTTTAATTCGCGGTCTAAACGCTCACGAATTTGACGGCTAGTTACAAACTTACCTTCGCGACCAGCTAATGGGCTGGTGTTCACCATGAAGTTCATGGTTAAAGTAGGTTCATCGATCTTGAGCATTGGCAATGGATCTGGCTTATCAACTGCACATACTGTTGTGCCAATAGCCAAATCTTCAATACCATTGATAAGGGCGATATCACCAGCAACTGCCTCGTCAACGATTTCTCGCTCAAGACCTTTAAATTTCAATACTTGGTTGATACGACCCTTGAATGGCGTGCCATCAGGACCATTCATGCAGACTACTTCCATGCCTGACTTAACGCGTCCCCGGCTAATACGGCCAACACCGATCTTGCCAACATAGCTGTTGTAGTCAATTGAAGAAATCTGGAATTGCAAGGGGCCTTCTGCGTCGTCATCACGCACAGGAACGTGCTTCAGAACAGCATCAAACAATGGGCGCATAGTACCTTCACGCACATCCTCTGATTCTCCCGCATAACCATTCAAGCCTGATGCATAGATCACTGGGAAATCCAACTGCTCTTCAGTGGCGCCTAGTTTGTCAAACAGTTCAAAGGTTGCGTTGATCACGTAGTCGCAACGTGCGCCTGGACGGTCAACTTTGTTAATCACAACGATTGGCTTCAAACCTAATGCCAGGGCTTTCTTGGTAACGAAGCGGGTTTGTGGCATTGGCCCCTCAACCGCATCAACCAAGAGCAATACACCGTCAACCATCGAGAGGACGCGCTCTACTTCACCACCAAAGTCCGCGTGTCCTGGAGTATCAACGATGTTGATGTGTGTGCCGTCATATTCCACCGCACAGTTCTTGGACAAAATAGTAATACCACGCTCTTTTTCCAAGTCGTTTGAGTCCATGACGCGTTCGGTCATTTTTTCATTTGAACGGAATGTGCCAGATTGGCGCAAGAGTTGGTCAACCAGAGTAGTTTTTCCGTGGTCAACGTGGGCGATGATGGCGATGTTACGAAGTGCGCGTTTAGTCATGTGAAGCTTCTTGAGTTAAAGATAAGTAAAAGGGTTATAAATAATGATTAATTAATGAGCCTGCGAAATTAAGCGTTTTGGATGCAAAACACCAGAACGCCAATCAGCAGTACCAATAAAGTTATGCGGAGCAGCAGTCGCGCGATAAATGCGTACCAATGCTTCAATAGAAGGCAGGTTCAAGGGAACACGCTGCCCCATTTCAAGACGTTTAGCTTGTTGCTCATCCACCGTTAAGTGAGGCAATGTTTGCAGTAAAGAATCAACAGGCAATATGTAGTCGGCGCTATTTTGAAGTCCACTTTGAATCGCTTCAATCGTAAAGGACTGCTCCAGATTCAGGTGCCCTACTTCGGTACGACGTAAGCCAACTAAATGGGCACCACAACCTAAAGCATTACCAATGTCTTCGGCCAGAACACGAATATATGTTCCTTTACTGCAGCTAACTTCTAAAGTAGCCTCGGGCCAAGTAATATCAGTCCAACGAATGGCATGTATGGTGATATCCCGTGGAGCGCGCTCTAACTCAACACCAGCACGAGCATATTCATACAAAGGCTTACCATCACGCTTGAGTGCGGAATACATTGGCGGCACTTGAGAAATAGGCCCCGAAAATTTTGTGAGCAAAGCATCTAATGCAGACTGTAGTTCAACTTCACTGGTAAATGCCGGTAAAGGTAATTCTTCAATAATGAGACCCTCAGCATCGCCGGTATCGGTCCGCGAGCCAAACTTTACTTGTGCGATATAGGTCTTATCAGCCTCAAGTAGATCCTGTGAATACTTGGTTGCTTCGCCTAAGCAGATGGGCAATAGACCTGTCGCCATTGGATCCAAAGTGCCGGTATGCCCAGCCTTGTCGGCATTAAAGGCACGCTTAACAGCGGTAACTGCACCCTGTGAACTCATTCCAGCAGGTTTATCTAGTAGCACTACGCCGTCGATCCGTATTGACATGAATTACTTAGTCTCGTCTTTATGATCGCTCTCTACTGCTTGATCGATCAATCGAGACATTTCAATGCCATGCTCAACCGAGCTGTCATAGTGAAAATGTAAGGTAGGAACAGTATGAATATGCAAACGCTTAAACAATAGTGAATGTAAATACCCAGCTTTTTCTTGAAGCGCCTTTAAGGCATGCTCAGGCTCAGCACCTAAAACCGTAAAGAACACTTTGGCATGGGCTAAGTCCGGTGTGAGCTCAATACTTTGCAAAGTAATCAAACCCAAACTCGGACTACGCAATTCACGAGGAATAAGTTCGGCCAGGTCTCGCTGAATTTGATCGGCGAGACGCTGGTTACGATGCGGGCTAGTTTTATGCATATTGCTTAGAGTGAACGTGCAACTTCAGTAACTTCAAACACTTCAAGCTGGTCGCCTTCTTTAATGTCGTTGTAGCCTTTTAATGACAGGCCGCACTCAACACCAGCTCGAACTTCTTTGGCATCATCTTTGAAGCGCTTGAGAGAGTCCAGCTCACCAGTCCAAACAACGACGTTGTCACGCAGGAGACGAACACTAGATGTGCGCTTGATAATTCCATCAACCACCAAGCAACCCGCAATAGCGCCAACTTTGGATACTAAGAAGACTTGACGAATCTCAACGAGACCAGTGATTTCTTCTTTCTTATCTGGGGTCAACATGCCGCTCAGAGCCAACTTCACTTCATCCACTGCGTCATAGATGATGTTGTGATAACGAATATCTACACCATTGTTCTCAGCTAACTTGCGAGCTGCCGCATCCGCACGGGAGTTGAAGCCAAAAATAACCGCCTTAGAAGCAACAGCCAAGTTCACGTCAGTTTCAGTAATGCCACCAACACCTGCATGAACAATTTGAACCTTAACCTCTGGCGTAGAAAGCTTCATCAATGACTGTGCCAAAGCCTCTTGAGAGCCTTGTACGTCAGCCTTAATGATCAGCGGTAACAATTTAGCTTCAACTGCACCTTCTTCCATGTTTTCCATCATGGTTTCAAGTTTGAATGCCTGCTGTTTCGCCAACTTCACATCACGGAACTTGCCTTGACGGAACAATGCGATTTCGCGAGCCTTACGCTCATCAGGAACCACCTGTACTGACTCACCAGCTGCAGGAACATCCCCTAAACCTTGGATTTCCACAGGAATAGATGGGCCTGCTTCATTACATGGCTTACCGTTTTCATCCAGCATGGCGCGGACGCGACCATAAGTTGAACCCGCCAACAACATATCTCCACGCTTGAGCGTGCCTGATTGAACCAATATGGTTGCTACAGGGCCCTTACCTTTATCCAAACGCGCTTCAATGACTAAACCTTGAGCCGGCGCATCCTTAGGCGCTTTCAACTCCAAGATTTCAGCCTGCAAGAGTACGTTCTCTAGCAAAGCATCAATACCTTCGCCAGTTTTTGCTGACACCGGAATGAATGGCACATCACCACCGTATTCCTCAGGAACCACTTGCTCGGCCACCAACTCAGTTTTGACGCGCTCAGAATTGGCCTCTGGCTTATCAATCTTGTTAATTGCCACAACAATTGGAACGCCACCTGCAAGCGCATGGTGAATGGCTTCTTTCGTTTGCGGCATTACACCGTCATCTGCCGCAACAACCAAGATCACAATGTCCGTTGCCTTAGCACCGCGAGCACGCATTGCCGTAAATGCTTCGTGACCCGGAGTATCTAAGAAGGTAATCATGCCGCGTGGAGTTTCCACATGGTATGCACCAATGTGCTGAGTAATACCACCAGCTTCACCGGTAGCCACTTTGGCAGCACGAATCTTATCGAGCAGGGAAGTTTTACCGTGGTCAACGTGACCCATCACCGTAACTACTGGGGGACGCGGCAACAACTCTGCATCGTGACCATCAGTACCAAGATCTAAATCTGGATCATCTAATTTCGCAGCAAAGGCCTTATGACCCATTTCTTCTACGAGAATCATGGCAGTATCTTGATCAAGCACTTGATTAATGGTGACCATTTGGCCCATACCCATCAGCAACTTAATCACTTCCGCACTCTTCACCGCCATTGCATGAGCTAACTCAGCAACAGTAATGGTTTCTGGTACGTGAACATCACGCACTATAGCTTCTGTTGGTACTTGGAAGTTGGTATCTACGTTCGCCTCAGCAATTTGACGTTGCTTCTTACGACCACCGCCTGAACGCCAACCACCAACACCACCAGAGGAATCACCGCGAGTCTTTAGGCCGCCAGGTTTCTTGGCGCCTTCTTCTTGCCAAGTGGATGATGTCTCAGAAGATTTAATAGTCTTGCCGCCAACTTTGGCAACAGCCTTCTTCTTATCATCGGCACCTTCAACTTTCGCAGGCTTGTGCAAAGTACCTTTTTTCGCTTCTTCAGCAGCAATTTCACTTGGCGCTTTAAGAACACGTGCAGGGGCACTCATCATGTCACGAATCGCCAAAGCCTCAGCTTCAGCAGCAGCACGACGAACACGAATATCAGCCAACTCTTTTTCTTTGCTGGCAGCCAAATCTTTTGCAGCTTTATCCGCCGCTGCTTTTTTCTCTGCAGCAGCTACAGCAGCATCTGGCGCCTGATCTACAGGCGCTTCTTCTTTAGCAACTACTGGAGCTATTACTTCTTTTTGACGCGCTTCTTCAGCGGCCTTCATTTCCGCTTCTTGACGAGCCAACAGCTCAGCCTGGCGTGTTGCTTCTGCCGCGCGCTTCTCTAATTCTTCTTCAGAAATAACGGGCTTAGCTGGCGCTGCTGGAGCAACTTCTTTAGCCGCTGGAACTGGAGTCTCTTCAGACGCCTTATCACCGGCCTTAACGAGCACACGCTTTTTGCGAACTTCAACCTGCACGGTACGAGTGCGTCCAGCAGAATCCGCTTGACGAATTTCTGAACTCTCACGCTTGATTAAGGTGATTTTTTTGCGCGCGCCAGTATCTGCGCTGCCATGCTCTTTTTGCAAATGCTCAAGCAGGACGGTTTTGTCCTTTTCGGTAATGCTATCGTCCTCAGAACCTTTTTCGATACCGGCCGCCTTCAACTGCTCCAAGAGGTCTGGCGCGGTACGTTTTAATTCTTTAGCGAGTACTTTTACTGTTGTTGCCATGCACTACTTCCTCTCATGAAGTAAACCAATGTTCGCGCGCTTTCATGATGAGCGTTTTCGCAGTTTCTTCGTCAATTTGTGTCGCCTCAACTAGCTCATCAACAGCTAGTTCAGCAAGGTCGTCACGGGTATGTACTTGATTGTCAGCAAGCTTGGCAATCAGTTCTGTGGTCATTCCCTCTAAGGAACGCAAGTCTTGTGACACTTCGCCAATACGCTCTTCTTTTGCCAACTCCATGGTTAACAAAGAATCACGAGCGCGTGTACGCAACTCATTCACGGTATCTTCATCAAATGAATCAATCTCTAACATTTCAGACAATGGTACGTAGGCCACTTCTTCCAATGTGTTGAAACCCTCTTCAATCAAAATATCAGCCACTTCTTGGTCTACGTCCAACTTGTCCATAAACAATTGACGTACAGAGGAAGCTTCTTTTTCTGTTTTCTCAGCAGACTCTTCAGGAGTCATGATGTTGATCTGCCAACCGGTCAAATCACTCGCCAGGCGAACGTTCTGTCCGCTACGGCCAATCGCGATTGCCAAGTTTTCTTCGTCAACCACTACGTCCATTGCATGACGCTCTTCGTCAACCACGATAGAAGACACTTGAGCTGGAGCCAGAGCACCAATCACAAACTGAGCTGGGTCTTCAGACCACAACACGATGTCTACTGCTTCACCAGCAACCTCATTGCGAACTGCAGTAACCCGTGTACCACGTACGCCAACGCAGGTACCGATTGGGTCAATACGCTTGTCATAAGTAATTACTGCAATTTTTGCGCGGATACCAGGATCGCGGGCAGCGCCTTTGATCTCTAACAAGCCCTGCTCCATCTCAGGAACTTCGTTCTCAAACAACTTAATCAAGAAGTCTGGGCAAGTACGGGAGAGTTCGATTTGTGGACCACGTGCTTCACGGTCCACTTTAAGGATGTATGCGCGAACACGGTCGCCAGAACGTAAGTTCTCTTTTGGAATCATTTGATCGCGACGGAGCAATGCCTCAACCCGACCAGATTCAATAATGAGGCCATTCTTGTCAGCACGCTTCACGGTACCGGTCATGACTTTTTCGCCACGCTCAAGGTAGTCGTTCAAAATCTGTTCGCGTTCAGCGTCACGGATGCGTTGCAAGATCACTTGCTTAGCAGCTTGTGCACCGATACGACCAAACGCTAAAGATTCGATTTGCTCTTCGATGTAGTCACCAACTTCCATGTCAGCGAGTTGCTCTTGGGCTTCAAATTGAAGAATCTCTTTATCCGGCTCTTGCAAACCAGCTTCATTGGGCACAACCAACCAGCGACGGAAGGTTTCGTATTCACCAGTTTCACGGTCAATCGAAACGCGGATATCCACGTCTTCTGTAGCGTAGCGCTTCTTAGTCGCAGAGGCTAAAGCCATCTCCAACGCTTCAAATACGATCGCTTGATCAACGTTCTTTTCACGCGCTAACGCGTCTGCCAACATGAGAACTTCTCGGCTCATGACTTTCTTCCTTTGAAATCAATAACGGGGACCAACCGAGTCTTATCGACCTCGGCTAAAGAGAACTCCAATTGAGAGGGCTGACCATCAGCACCCTCAAATACCAAACCAAACTTTGCATCCGGTGAATTCAATTCACCACTCAGCAAACCTTGCAACTCACCACGAAAATTCTTGCGATTACCAACGGCAATACGCAGCTTCAAATCCACTTGCATTCCAGCGAAGCGCTCATAATCAGCGGCACTTTTTACCGGACGATCCAATCCTGGAGATGAAATCTCTAAACGCTCATAAGGAATATTTTCAACTGGCAAGGTGTAGCTCAGCTGATGACTCACCTTCTCGCAATCCAAAACAGAAATCAAGCGTTCGTAATCTGGGTTTTCAATCGTGACGCGCAGCAATCCTCCGGCTTCACGCTCTATCTCAACTAGCGTGTAACCCAAGTTTTCCAGCTCTGCAGAAATAACCTGCTGATCCTTCACGACACCCCTTCATACCAAAATGGCAAAAAAAAATGGGCTTCAAAGCCCATATTCTCGAAATTCAGAACAGGCCGACTTACGTTGATCGCAACATCAGTCGGTAACCACTAAAAACAGCAGGATCCTGCCGTAAGACCAAAATTATAGCCTATTTGGCAGAAAACTGATACAAATCAGAAGCTTTCGCCCGGATTACGGGGTTTTCTAGGTCCTTTATTAAAGGGTTTGCGTCCTTTTGGTGCGCTACGTTTAGGGCCATTCCCAGGAGTCTGAGGATTGCCGGTCACAAAAGCAGACTGCCCGTGATGAACTTTGCCGCCTTTGCTACGGTTTTGACCCTGACCACCTTGGCTACCCTGTCCGCCTTGACCACCTCGACCGCCTTGGCCTTGACCAGGTCTTCCGCCTTGGGTGCGACCTCGGAAAGGTCCACGCCCTTCGCCAGAACCACTGCCGCCACCAGGTTTTCCACCCCTGCCCTGATGCGTTAGGCCGTTATGGCCACTAGCAAGGGTTAAAGCATCACGGGATCCCCAGTAAGAAACGGAGGTCTGCATTGGATCCGGCTGGAAATCTTCCCCAACTGGACGACGATCTCGATTGTTCGAATTAGGGTTACGGCCCTTATCTTGAGGCTGTGGCATTTTTAAACCAGCAGACTTCATTAAGTTATAGATGCCACCGGCCTCAATCTCTTCCCATTTGCCGCGTCTTAAGCGTGGGGGCAGCAAGAAAATGCCATAACGGGTTCGGATCAGGCGAGATACCACATGACCAACCGCCTCAAACATACGACGCACTTCGCGATTCCGACCTTCGCTTAATGCAACGTGATACCAACGGTTAGCGCCTTCGCCACCACCCATCGCTAGGCGCAAGAATTTAGCTTGGCCATCATCGAGCGTAATGCCGCTCTTTAATAGCGAAGTATTTTCTTGGCTCAAGTCACCTAAGATACGCACGGCGTATTCACGCTCGACACCGTAACGGGGATGCATTAAACGATTTGCTAACTCACCAGAAGTGGTAAACAACAAAAGACCTTCAGTATTAAAGTCCAAGCGACCTACTGCAATCCAGCGTCCTTGACGCGGCTTTGGCAAACGATCAAATACGGTTGGACGACCCTCTGGGTCTGACTGGCTAACGATCTCGCCTGCAGGCTTGTGATACATGATCACGCGCGGCGGCTTAGTCTGGATCTTGCGATGTACTGGCTTGCCATTAATGCGCACTTGGTCGGTTGGTCCAATGCGCTGACCAATATGAGCTGGCAATCCATTAACCGATACCCGCCCTTGAATAATCAAGTCTTCCATATCGCGACGAGAGCCCATGCCAACGTCAGCCAATACTTTGTGCAACTTAACAGTATCTTCATCGTCAGCATCATCATCTAAACCATCGAGGTCAGACCACACTTCATCACGCAAACTGAGTGGGAGGTCATCAACGTTTGCAAATTGCAAACTACTCATCTCTTCTTCTGTTGGTGCATCTGAATCTTCATCTTCGCGTGAGCGTTGTGCGCGCTGCGCACGACGCTCAGCGCCAGTTTGATGAGACACCTCATTCTCATTCACACCATCAGGATTTTTTAATTCCTCAACTTCAGGCGCATCTAAAGCAGCATCAAACTCACCAGAGACAACTGAAGCAAACAAAGCCTCACTCTCAGCTGGATTGGGAGCTAATTTAGAAGATTGATTATTGCCTTGATTATTACCACCTTCGCGCGGACCATTGGCATCACCACCTTCACGGCGTGGCCGATCTTTATTAAATGGGCGCTTCTTATTAAATGGGTGTTTACTGCCTCCGGAACCTTGGCGGCGCGGGCGACGTTCACCACGCTCTCCGCCTTCAGACTTTTGGCCATCAGAGTTCGATGGTGCAGCGTCTGCATTAGAAGGGGTTGCCGATGGATTTACTACCGGGGATGAATCGTTTTCGTTAGAGCTTGTCATTAATTATTATTTTGTTTCGTCTGGGTTGTCTTCAGACTCGGGGGTAACTTCTTCAGCATCTTGTTCAGAAACTTCAATGCTGGTTTCTTCTACAGTAACCTCAGTTGTCTCTTCTTCAATCTCACTCACCTCTTGAGCATCAGCATCAATTACTACTGTCTCTACCGTGGCAGATGGGTCAAACTCCATTACCGCTTGGCCTAGTTGTGCTGCAGCAGCCATTGGCGCAGCATCTTCCAAAATCGGCAAGCTTTGTAAATTGGTCAAACTAAGATCGTCTAAAAATTGCTTGGTAGTGGCATACAAGCCTGGGCGGCCAACGGTTTCTTTATGCCCAATCACCTCAACCCAACCACGATCTTCTAACTGCTTCATTACGTTGCTACTCACTGCAACACCACGAATTTCTTCAATCTCACCACGGGTGACAGGTTGACGGTAAGCAATGATGGCTAAAGTTTCCATGACAGCACGCGAATACTTCGGCGGCTTTTCTGGAGTCAGGCGATCAAGGTACTCGCGCATTGAAAGACGGCTTTGAAAACGCCAACCAGTTGCGATATGGACCAATTCCATACCCTTGTCATCCCAAGCGCGTTGCAGCTCGACTAATGCTTCATCGATATCTGCCGTAGTGATGTCTTCTATAAATAAGCGAGACAAATCAGCAACGGTGAGTGGTTCCTGTGCGCACAGGAGGGCTGTTTCAATGACGCGCTTATTGTGATCGTCCATAAAATTCGGGCTACCAGGAGTAATCCTGACTAGGCTTTAAAAGGTATTTAGTAATGGGTTTTGGTGTTCTCAAGCTACTACGGACAATCCATCTCATCAATTCTTCTTGGGAAATGCCCGCGCTGAAACGAAGTACTTTTCGTTCACCTTACCCCCATTATAAGGTAGGCTCAATACAATAGCCACATGCATAAGAATTCCACCAAACCCCCTTTATCCTTGCCTAAGGACATAGATTCCATGGAGCGACGTCGACTCCTCAGCCTCGGAATTGGCATGGGCGCCCTCCTTGGGGGCGTAGGTTTGAGCTCTTGCAGCCTTGTTGGGAGTAAAAAACCGGTCGTTGGCCTGGTTCTAGGTGCTGGAGCAGCCCGAGGCTTTGCTCACGTAGGCGTCATTAAAGCATTAGAAGCCCAGGGCATCAGACCCGATATTGTTGTTGGTAGTAGCGCTGGCAGCGTGATTGCCACCCTACTCGCATCTGGTGCCACTGGGAATGATCTCAATCGCTTAGCTCTCAATCTAGATGAGGCCACGATTGCCGACTGGGGCCTCCCATTTGCCGGCCGATTTGGCGGACTCATCAAGGGTGATGCCCTGCAAAATATGGTGAATCGAGAAGTGCAAAACAAATCGATTGAACAAATGCGCATCCCCTTAGGAATTGTTGCTACTGAATTGCAATCTGGCAAAGGGGTTCTATTTAGAACGGGCAATACCGGTTTAGCCGTTCGTGCATCTTGTAGCGTACCCGGAGTATTTCAGCCAGCAGTGATCAGCGGCAAAGAATATGTCGATGGTGGTTTAGTAGCGCCAGTACCAGTAAGCTATGCAAGACAGATGGGGGCAACCTTAGTCATTGCAGTAAATATTTCTTCCGAGCCGGTTCATCAAGATGCCAGCGGAACCTTAGGCGTTTTGCAGCAAACTATTTCCATCATGCAGAGAAGCATTAATCAGTACGAACTCAAAAGCGCCGATATCGTGATTCAGCCGCAGTTAAAGCAAATGGGTAGTGGTGATTTCAAATCCAGAAATGCCGCCATACTCGCCGGTGAAGCTGCGGCGCAGGAACAAATGGGTTTAATTAAAGAGAAGTTAAAGGGCTAGCAACCATCAGGCTGCAGAGCGCTTGATTAAAGGCTGCGTGAGTTACGCTTGAGATTTTTGACTTCGTTAAGAAGTTCTTGCCGTTCAGAGTCATCGAGATTGTCGCTACCATCCAAACGGCGCGCTCCGTCAAAACGTTTATCCCAATAGAGACTACCGAGATCATCCACTCGAACATTGGTACCTTTAGAAGGTGAGTGAATGAATTTGTTGTCGCCCACATAAATTCCGACGTGCGAAAAAGTGAGGCGCATCGTATTAAAAAATACGAGATCGCCTGGTTGTAATTCTTCGCGGGTAATCGGTTTACCAACACGGCTCATTTGCGTTGACTTACGCGGCAACAAGAATCCCAACTTATCTTTGAAGACGTAGCCAACAAAGCTACTGCCATCCAATCCAGACTGCGGCAATTCCGTATCCCAGCGGTAGCGCACACCAATGACTTCCATAGCGCGGTTAATTAATTCCTCTGATTTGCCAGTCACGGTATCGGCCAAGCGGTCCGATACTCGGGCGATATAGGAGCGACCGGCCTGGAACATACTTTCTTTAGGAACTACCGCATCCGAGGATGTCTCTACCGCCGCATCAGCCGCATAGGCGGATACAGAGATGATGGCACCTAAACTCAGGCCCAGTAGTTTTAAAAGTAGTACTTTTTTCAATGACATCGGATCAGTTTAACAAAGAACCCCTAATTAACCAAGTCTTGAGTCTATTCTTAAGTCATTGTTTATAAAGATAAATTTGCTTTAAATCAGGGCAAATGCACCAAATTAGCCCATTCCAGGGGGTTTTGGCCCACCATCTAAGTCAGCTCAGCAGCCGCAAATAGCTCTTTCGTATAGATCTGACGGGGGTGCTTAATCAGGGTTTCGGTATCGCCAAATTCCACTACCTTGCCCCCCTTGAGAACCATCACCTCGTGAGACATTGCCCTAATCACCGCCAGATCATGACTAATCATAAGATAGGCCAAGTTGTACTTTTTTTGCAGCTCGGTTAATAAGGCAAGCACCTGCTTTTGAATAGAGACATCCAATGCCGAGGTGGGCTCATCCAATACCAAAATTTGTGGGCGCAAAATTAAGGCACGCGCAATCGCAATTCTTTGGCGTTGTCCTCCAGAAAATTCGTGGGGGTAGCGCAGAAGCGCAGAACGATCTAGACCAACTTCTTTCAGCATATCCATTACGCGACTCTCGCGTTCCGCAGTAGACAGTTTTGGAAAATGCACATCCAAGCCTTCAGAAATAATCTGCAATACGTTCATGCGCGGTGACAGCGAGCCAAAGGGATCCTGAAAGATCACCTGCAAGCTAGAACGCATAGCACGTCGTTCAATGGGCTTGAGTGTTTGCCAGTCGCTACCAAGCACATCAACATTGCCAGTCACTTCCGCCATTGAATCACCCAGTAAGCCGAGCACAGCCATGCCTAGAGTAGTTTTGCCAGAGCCAGATTCTCCAATCACACCAATGGTCTGCCCTTGCTTTAGTTCAAAGCTGACTTTTTTCAACACTTTATGTGATGGCGCTTTTTTAAACCAAGAGACTGATTCTGAGCTCGGGTAAGCAACCGAGAGGTCCTCTGTTTTCAACAACACTGGAGCCAAGGGCATCGGAGGTGCCAGATCACGCACTGGCTCACTATTGACCAGTGCGCGCGTATAAGGATCCTCTGGGTGTTCAAATACTTGCTTGGTCGGCCCTGCCTCCATCAAGTTACCTTGATTGAGCACGGCCACACGTTGTGCAAAATGCTTCACCAAATTGAGATCATGGGTAATCAACAAAATACCCATCCCGCCATGATCTTTGGATTCTTCTTGGAGCTCTTTGAGTAAATCCAAGATTTGCAAACGCAAACTCACATCTAAAGCTGTCGTAGGCTCATCGGCGATTAATAGTCGCGGCTTACATGCTAAAGCCATTGCAATCATGGCGCGCTGTCTTTGGCCCCCTGAGAGTTGATGCGGATAAGAATGAAAGCGGCGCTCAGGCTCTGGAATGCCCGTCTTTCTGAGTAAATCAATTGCAGCATCAATCGAATCCGCTTTAGATATCAAAGGTTGATAGATTTGTACTGCCTCGATGATTTGATTGCCAACAGTAAAGAGTGGGTTCAAGGCCGTCATCGGCTCCTGAAACACCATTGCAATTTCACGACCGCGAATCTCCCGAATATCTTGGATAGACATCGAGAGCAAGTCTACAGTGCCCTTCCCATCTTTTTTATTCCAGAGAATCTTTCCAGAGACTTTGGCGCCCTCTGGCTCTAAACGTAACGGCGCCAATGCAGTCAGCGTCTTACCTGAGCCAGATTCCCCAACTAATGCCACACGCTCACCAATACCGATTTCCAAATTAAGATGATTGACCGCAAACTTTTCACGACGACCCGTACCAAATGAAATGCACAGATCTTCATAACGGAGCAAGCTCATGAGCGACCTCCGCTCATCACACTAGCCTTGCGAGAATCAAAAGCATTACGCAGTGCTTCACCCATAAAAGTTAATAGCAACAGAGTTGCGACCAAGACAACAAAGGTTGATAGAGAGATCCACCAGGCATCAAGATTGCTTTTACCTTGAGAGAGTAGTTCGCCCAAACTTGGAGTGCCCGGGGGTACACCTAATCCTAAAAAGTCCAAACTGGTTAGCGACAAAATAGCGGCACTCATGCGAAATGGCAAAAAGGTAATCACTGGCGTCAAGCTATTAGGCAAGATGTGACGCCACATAATTTGCAAATTGGTTAAGCCCAAGGCTCGTGCTGCACGTACATATTCCAAGGCACGATTCCGGAAAAACTCAGCTCTGACGTAATCTGATAAACCCATCCAACCAAAAGCAGCCAACAAAATAATCAGCAGGGAAACGCTGGGATTAAAGATCGAAGCAAAAATAATCAGCAAATATAACTCCGGCATAGCTGACCAGATCTCTATAAGGCGCTGCGAGACTAAGTCAAACTTGCCACCAAAGAAACCCATTAAGGATCCAGTGATGATGCCCACACTCACACCAACGATCGTTAGCGCAAGACCAAAAAGAATGGATAAGCGGAAACCATAGATCAGGCGCGCCAAAACATCGCGCCCACGATCATCGGTTCCTAGCCAGTTTTCCCAAGAAGGTGGCGCTGGATTGGGTGCTTGTGAAAAGTAATTGAGTGTTTCATAGCTATAGTGAATCGGCGGGTAGATAGCCCAATTACCATTGCTAGTAATGTTTTGGCGAATATCGGGATCTAAGAAATCAGTTGGAGTCGCAAAGTCACCACCAAAGACAGTTTCTGGCTGACTCTTCACAATCGGAAAATAGAAATGACCTTCATAGCGCACCACCAAAGGCTTGTCATTCGCAATCAATTCGGCGCACATCGATAAACCAAACAGGACCATGAAGATCCATAGGCTTGCATACCCCATGCGACTATTCTTGAAGCGCTGCCAACGACTCATGAGCCGCCTCCTGCACCAAACTGAATGCGTGGGTCTACATAAACATAGCAAAGATCCGAGATTAACTTGGTAAATAAGCCAATCAGAGTGAATAAATACAGAGTGCCAAAGACTACTGGGTAGTCGCGACGCATTACGGACTCGTATGAAAGCAAACCAAGTCCGTCTAATGAGAAAAGCGTTTCAATTAATAGTGAGCCAGTAAAAAATGCGCCGATAAATGCAGCCGGGAATCCAGTCACCAAAGGTAAGAGCGCATTACGGAATACATGCTTCCACAAGACTTGCTTTTCAGTAAGGCCCTTTGCGCGCGCAGTCAAAACATACTGCTTACGAATCTCTTCCAAAAAAGAATTCTTAGTCAACATCGTGACTACGGCAAAGCTACCTAATACTGAAGCAGTAATCGGTAACACTAGGTGCCACAAGTAATCCATGACTTTGCCAACTAAACTCAGATCACTCCAATTGTCTGAGGTAAGCCCTCTTAGCGGAAATAGCTGTAAGAAACTACCGCCACCAAAGAGAACAAGCAATAAGACGCCCAGCACAAATCCAGGAATCGCATAACCCACTAGGATCATGCTGCTGGTGACGGCATCAAAGCGTGAGCCATCACGGACTGCCTTGGCAATACCCAAGGGAATCGAAACCAAATACGTGATGAAGAAGGTCCACAGTCCAATGCTGATTGAGACTGGCAACTTAGAGACCACTAAAGTCCAAACGCTTTCGTGTTGGTAGTAGCTTTCACCCAAGTCAAATCTGGCAAAGCGGCCCAACATCATGAAATAGCGTTCGAGTGGCGGCTTATCGAAACCGTATAAAGCTTTGACTTCCTCTAAACGCTGCGCATCGACGCCTTGACGACCGCGATAGGTTGATCCAGAGCCTGAGGATTCTGAGCCGCCTGTTGCAGCGCCACCCTTCCCTTTTAATTCCAACACCATTTGCTCTACTGGACCACCCGGAACAAATTGCACCACTGCAAAGGTAAGAGTTAGCACCCCCAAGATTGTCGGGATCATTAGGAGCAAACGTTTAAAAATATAGGCGCGCATTTGACCTTGCATTATTTGGCCTCTTCTTTCCACCAATTTTGCATGATCCATGCCTCGGCTGAGTAATACAAAGGAGGCTCCGGATAGCGCATCTCGTGGCGGAAGGCAACGCGATGGGTTGGGTTGTACCACTGCGGCACAACGTAATAACTATTCCACAGAACTCTGTCTAGGGCTCTCGTTGCGGTTCTTAACTGTTCCCGATTTTGTGCTTTGGTAATTTCATCAATCAAAGCATCTACCACGGGAGACTGCACACCAATCACATTATCAGAGCCTTTTTCTCTAGCGGCCTGACTGCCAAAGCGGTCCCAGAGTTCATTGCCTGGATTTTGGGAGTCCTGAAACCTGACAGTAGTCATGTCAAAGTCGTATTCATTCATACGCTTTTGATGCAAAGCAAAATCACTGGTCCGAATGTCTACTTGCACTCCCAACTTTTCTAAGTTGCGTACATAAGCAGAAATCACCCTTAAGAAGAATCCACCGTCTTCGACTATCTCAAAGCGAAATGGCTCACCCTTTTCATTGCGTAATGCACCGTCACGATATTGCCAGCCCGCATGAAGAAGAAGCTCACGGGCTTTCTTCAAATTTTGACGCAAGCTACCGGGTGGTTTTGTCGATGGCGCTGCCAGCATTGGGTCAAACACAGCATCCGGAACCCACTGCGGATATTTTGCTTTCAAGGGCTTGAGTAGCTTTAACTCTGACTCAGTTGGTTTACGAGGGCCATCAAAGTTTGCACTCAAATCACTGTTGGTGAAATAACTATTAATGCGGCTGTACTGATCAAAAAATATTTGGCGATTGAGCCATTCAAAATCGAGTGCATAGCCTAATGCTTCACGTACACGCGCATCTTTAAAAATAGGACGCCGTACATTCATGGCAAAACCTTGCATGCCAGCGCCATTGTGATTTAAGAACGCTTTCTTTAAGAGAACACCTTGATCAAACTTAGAGCCTACATACCCTTTAGCCCAGATCTTGGCGCGATACTCAACCAGAGCATCAAACTCCCCCGCTTTAAAGGCTTCCAGCCTAACAGCATCATCGCTATAAAGCTTGTATAGAACACGATCAAAGTTATAAAAGCCAACGCGGACATTTAACGGTTTGCCGAGTTGATCAGCCCAGTAGTTTGGATTCTTCTTAAAAACAATCGATTTGCCCGCTTTGAACGATTCAATCAAATAAGGCCCACTACCGATTGGCGCTTCAAAGGCAAGCTTCTCAAACGGAATGACCGACCCGTCCGCTTGCTTACCCCAGTTACGCGAGAACACTGGGAAGGTTCCTGCCAAGATTGGTAGTTCAGCATTGTCATTTTTAAAATCAAAGCGGATGGATCGATCAGACAAAACAACCGCTTCTTTAATATCCGCAAAAGTGGTTTTATAGCGCGGATGCGCCTTACCGCTCATCAAGGTATCAAAACTATATTTAACGTCAGCAGCCAAAACTGGACTGCCATCAGAAAATTTTGCCTCAGAGCGAATATGGAAAGTAACCGACTTATGATCTTTGGCTACTTGAATATCATCTGCCAATAAGCCGTAAATACTAGAGACCTCATCCGCACTTCCTTCTGCCAAGGACTCAAACATGAGATCAATACCTGGCGCTGTAATGCCGCGCAGAGTAAATGGGTTGAATTTATCAAAGCTCGTTCTCTGCCCTGGATTGGGCAAGACCAGGGTTCCACCACGGGGGGCGCTGGGATTGACATAATCAAAATGAGCAAATCCCTCGGGATATTTGGGTTTGCCGTATTGTGCAATTCCCTGTCCTGCATGAGCTAAATTGGCCCCAAGGCCCGCTAGCAGGGCTAGCAGCAAGAAATAGGCAATTTGTCGAATGGGCTTTAGGGTGGGCATATATGCAACAATTGTAGATAGCTAATCATATTTGAAGTAAAGGACAAAACATGGGCTTTCTCACCGGCAAAAAAATCCTCATTACCGGCCTCCTCTCTAACCGTTCTATTGCCTATGGCATAGCCAAGGCCTGCCACCGCGAAGGTGCCGAACTAGCCTTTACCTATGTAGGTGAACGCTTTAAGGACCGTATCGTTGATTTTGCAAAAGAATTCAACACCGAACTGATTTTTGACTGCGATGTAGGTAGTGACGAGCAAATCAGCGGCCTTTTTAAGGATTTAGCCAAGTCCTGGCCCCAATTTGATGGTTTTGTACATGCCATCGGCTTCGCTCCACGCGAGGCAATTGCCGGCGATTTCTTGGATGGTCTTTCTCGCGAAGGCTTCAAGATTGCTCACGATATTTCTGCTTACAGCTTTCCAGCAATGGCAAAAGAAGCGCTTCCAATGTTGCGCGACAAATCGTCATTGCTCACATTGACCTATTTAGGCTCTATGAAGAATGTTCCTAACTACAACACTATGGGTTTAGCAAAGGCATCGCTTGAAGCCTCTGTTCGCTATCTCGCTGGCTCAGTTGGCCCTAAAGGCATTCGCGCTAACGGTATCTCTGCTGGCCCAATTAAAACTTTAGCCGCTTCTGGCATCAAAGGCTTTGGCAAAATTTTAGAAGCGGTTGAAAAAACTGCGCCCCTGCGTCGCAACGTGACTATTGATGACGTAGGTAACACCGCGGCATTCTTATTGTCTGACTTAGCCAATGGTATTACTGCTGAAATCATTTACGTTGATAACGGCTTTAGTCAAGTGGTTGGCGGAATGGATGAAGTTTGAGCATTCCACTACGCGAGGCCCTGAAATTTTGGGCTAAGCTAGGCTTCATCAGTTTTGGTGGGCCCGCAGGACAGATTGCCGTTCTACACCAAGAGTTAGTTGAAAAGCGTCGCTGGATTTCTGAGCGGCGCTTTTTACATGCACTGAACTACTGCATGCTATTGCCTGGGCCCGAAGCCCAACAATTAGTGACCTATATTGGCTGGCTGATGCATCGCAGCTGGGGTGGCATCCTGGCTGGCACGCTCTTTGTGCTACCTTCCTTATTCATTTTAATTGGCTTGTCATGGGTATATCTCACCTTCGGACAAGTCCCTTGGATTGCTGCAATCTTTTTTGGCATCAAGCCTGCAGTGACTGCGATCGTATTGCATGCTGCAGTGCGAATTGGTAAACGCACAATTCATAACCAAGCACTCCAATGGATCGCCCTTGGATCTTTTCTTGCCATCTTTATTCTAAATCTCGCTTTTCCAATCATCGTGCTTATTGCAGCAGGAATCGGATACTGGGGTGGTAAACGCTATCCAGAACATTTCCAACAAGCTGGCGGTCATAGCACGAAAGAAGCAAAACAATTTGGTAGCGCCGTCATTGATGATGACACCCCTACTCCCGAACACGCCAAATTTACTTATTCAAAAGCAGTCCATCATAGCCTTGTAGCATTTACTTTCTGGCTACTTCCTATTGGTGCATTGATAGCTATCTTTGACTGGAAGACCTTGTACCCAAATATCGCATGGTTCTTTACCAAAGCCGCCCTTCTGACTTTTGGAGGAGCTTACGCAGTTCTGCCCTACGTATACCAAGGAGCAGTCGAGCACTTTCATTGGCTCAGCGCCAACCAAATGATTGATGGTTTAGCACTTGGCGAAGCTACGCCAGGCCCATTGATCATGGTGGTGGCTTTTGTTGGCTACCTTGCAGGACATATCCAACACCTCATTGGCTATACCAATCCATTTTGGTTTGGGGTGCTGGGTGCTTGTGTTGCTACTTGGTTTACTTTTTTACCTTCCTTCTTTTTTATCCTAGTAGGCGGTCCGTTAATTGAATCAACGCATGGCAAACTCGGATTTACAGCTCCGCTAACAGCAATCACAGCAGCGGTGGTTGGCGTCATTGCTAATTTAGGCCTCTTCTTTGCTTATCACGTCTTTTTACCAAGAGGCTTTGGCGGCTCGATCTCTTGGATCTCGATTTTGATCTGCGCCTTAGCTGGTTTAGCTTTATTTAAGTTTCAAAAGGGTGTTCTTTCGGTATTGAGTGGGTCAGCCTTGGCTGGATTGCTCTTCTATTACATCTCTATTTTGATAGGGTGAGTTTTTTCACAAGATTGGCATAATGGAACTTATGCGAATCGAACCTCAAACTATCACCCACCTGCAAGAATGGCTTGGTAAAACCGAGTCTCTGCAAGACACTGTCACAGTAGCCCCCGTGCGCGCACTATCCGCAACCTTGGATCGCGATGATGCCGCCCCAAGTAAGGGTACTTTCTTGCCTGAGCTGTGGCACTGGTTGTATTTTCTACCTCACGCTCGTGAATCCGAAATCGGACCTGATGGTCATCCAAAACGTGGCGGCTTTCTTCCGCCAGTTCCACTGCCGCGTCGTATGTGGGCAGGTAGCCGCATTGAATGGTTAAAACCACTTAGTGTTGGCGATGAAATTGAACGCGTTTCCACGATTGAATCCGTCACGCATAAAGCAGGTCGCACTGGCGATTTAATTTTCGTGTTGGTCAATCACAAAATCTCCAATCAGAACGGTCTAGCAATTATTGAAGAGCATGACATTGTGTATCGCGATGCACCAGGGCCAGACGATAAGCCTGTTGCCCCCACCCCCGCACCTACGGATGCTCAGTGGAGCAAAACGATTACGCCAGATGATGTACTTCTGTTTCGTTATTCAGCGCTGACTTTTAATGGTCACCGCATTCACTACGATCGTAAATATGTCACTGAGGTTGAAGGCTACCCCGGTTTAATAGTGCACGGCCCTTTGATTGCGACTCTATTAGTTGATCTAGTGCGCCAGAGCATTCCAGGATGCAAACTTAAGAGTTTTGAGTTCCGCGCGATTCGCCCTACGTTTGATATCAATATCTTTAAAGTCAATGCTAAGCCTGAGCTAGAAAAAGATCCGAGTGGAAAAACCATTTCCATTTGGGCTGAGGATCATGAAGGCTGGCTCACTATGCAAGCAACCGCTGTTCTAGCCTAAACACAAGAAGGTTTACTGATGACCACTCAACACCTTTCTCGCGAGCTAGCAAGCTTTGCTGCCAATTTACAAGTTGCAGATATTCCAAGTGATGTCATGAACCGAGCCGAGGACCTACTAGTCGATTGGTTTGGTTCTACTATTGCCGGTAAGGGTTCACGCCCAGTCGAACTCATTACTCAGTTTGCGCAAAATATGAGTGGGTTTGATGCAACACACGCTGGCCCCTCTGAAGTTTTAGTTTCTCGAAAAACCTCTAGCCCATTTTTAGCGGCAATGGCCAATGCCGCAGCATCACATGTTGCAGAACAAGACGATGTCCACAATGGTTCAGTTTTTCATCCGGCCACGGTAGTATTTCCATCTGCGCTTGCATGCGCTCAAGCTATTGGCGCATCTGGTGAAGATTTATTGGTTGCCGCAGTAGCAGGCTACGAGGTAGGTATTCGAGTCGGTGAATTTTTAGGGCGTTCTCATTACAAAGTGTTTCATACCACCGGAACGGCTGGCACATTAGCTGCAGCTGCGGCAGTTGGTCACCTTCTCAAACTAAACCCAGATCAGATGCTTCATGCCTTCGGTTCTGCGGGCACGCAGTCAGCGGGCCTCTGGGAGTTTCTGCACGATGCTGCAGATTCCAAGCAATTGCATACGGCACACGCAGCTTCTACTGGCTTAATGTCTGCCTATATTTCGCAAGCCGGCTTTACAGGCGCTGAACATATCCTGGAAGGCAAGCAGGGATTAGCGGCAGGTATGTCAAGCGATAGTGACCCCAGTAAATTGGTTGATCGTTTAGGTACTCGCTGGGCTTTAGCGGAAACAAGCTTTAAGTATTACGCCTCCTGTCGTCATACTCACCCCGCCGCGGATGCCCTACTTCAAGTCATATTGGCAAACAAACTATCGCCAAGCGATATTGCTAAAGTGGAAACCTTGGTTCACCAAGGAGCTATTGATGTATTGGGCCCGGTAACTGACCCTACTACCGTTCATCAGTCTAAGTTCTCTATGGGAACGGTACTCGCTTTGGTTGCACATTACCAATTTGCTGGCTTACAAGAATTTGATCAGCACTTTCATGATGATGCAATCTGTGCCTTCCGTGAGCGCGTCTCTATGACGCTAGATCCAGAGGTGGATGGCGCTTATCCGCAACGTTGGATTGGCAAAGTCAAAGTTCACTTGAACAATGGGCAAATTCTGGATGGTCGGGTAGATGAACCTAAAGGCGACCCTGGCAATACCCTATCTCGCGCAGAGATTACTGATAAAGCAATGCGCTTAGCCGCTTTTAGCGGGGGTGCTAGCCCAACAGAGATGAGCAACGCAATTGATCTCTTGTGGAATATCCGCAAACAAGCCAAGATAGGCTTTCTACTGCCGTCTGCATAAGTAAACCCACTACTCGCCCTCCTATTTTCTAGATTGATATGAACCCACTTGATACACCATTAGGCTTTAGCACTAACTTTCTATTTGTACCAGGCACTCGTCCTGAACGTTTTATGAAAGCCCTCGATAGTGGTGCCAGCGCCGTTGTCTTGGATCTAGAGGATGCCGTTGCAGAGGAGGATAAAGAAAATGCGCGTGATGCCATTCGTACAGCATGGCCTAGCTTTAGCCCTGAGCAAAAGAAGCGTCTAGTCATTCGTACAAACTCGCCTGGAAGTAAATTTTATTCGGCCGATCTAATCCTTGCTCAACAACTTGAAGTTGCCTGCCTATTAATTCCCAAGAGTGAATCGCTCGACCAAATTAATGGCGCCGCCCTCATACTTCCCAATACCGCAATTATTCCCATGATTGAAACGGCAATTGGGCTGGATAAACTAAAAGAAATTGCAAACTCCAATCAAGTGATTCGTCTTGCTTTGGGTAATTTAGATTTACAAGCGGATCTGGGCATGGTTTGCGATCGCCAAGAGACTGAATTGCAAACAGCTCGGTTTCAGATCGTTTTAGCATCACGACTTGCACAGATTGCCCCTCCTATTGATGGGGTTACACCCTCCACTGACGACATTGAGCGCATTACCGACGACGCAGAACGCGCAAAGCGTATGGGTTTTGGCGGAAAACTCTGTATTCACCCAAAACAAGTGGCTATCGTCATCAAGGCATTTACGCCAACTGAAGAAGAACTAGCCTGGGCCCAACGGGTGGTTGAGGCGGATATAGCCTCCAAGGGCGGCGCTGTAAAACTGGATGGTCGCATGATTGATCGCCCGGTGGTATTACTGGCCAAAAGAACCCTGGCAATTGCTGGTAAACACTAAGAGTTTCCTCTGTCTAAAGAGTTGCAAAACTGGCAAAATAACTCTGAGTTGTTTTGCACTCATATAATTTTTATAACTACTACTCGAGACTAAAATGAAATTACGTAAATCGCTATTTGCCGGTTTCTATGCAATCGCCACCCTAGGATTTATTGCAGGTAATGCGTTAGCTGCAGATCCTTATCCAAATAAGCCCGTCACCTTGGTTGTGCCATTTGCTGCTGGCGGACCTACAGACGCTGTTGCTCGTCTGATTGCCGTGCCTATGGGTAAAGAATTGGGCCAAACCGTTATTGTTGAAAATACTGTTGGTGCTGGTGGCACCATTGCGGCTACCCGTGTTGCGCGCTCCGCTCCAGATGGTTACATGATTTTTATTCATCACATGGGTATGGCTACTGCACCGGCTTTGTATAAAAAATTGAACTTTGATCCGATGAAGGACTTTGAATACATCGGCCAAGTCGTGGATGTGCCAATGGTACTTTTGGGTCGCAAGAACTTCCCACCAAACAACTTTAAAGAATTAGAGACTTACATCAAGGCCAATAAAGATAAAGTGACGCTGGCAAACGCTGGTCCTGGTGCGGTGTCTCAGTTATGCGGCCTTTTATTTATGTCTCGCGAAGGGGTGGAATTAACAACCGTTCCTTACAAAGGAACTGGTCCCGCATTAACCGATTTGCTTGGCGGCCAGGTTGACCTACTCTGCGATCAAACTACACAGACCGTTCCTTATATTAAGGATGGTTTAGTAAAAGCCTATGGTGTTACCACTCCAAAACGCCTGCCAGCCTTACCGAACATACCCACCTTGGATGAGCAGGGCTTGAAAGGTTTTGAAGTAAAAGTTTGGCACGGCATGTATGTCTCTAAAGGCACACCTCCAGCAGTTGTCAATAAAATCAATAAGGCGCTTAATGTTGCTTTAAATGATCCTGAAGTCAAGACTCGTTTAGCAGAGTCCAATATTGAAATTGCTTCACCAGCTAAGAGAACACCAAAAGGCTTACAAGAACATCTTGAAGCTGAGATTAACAAATGGGGCCCTGTAATTCGTAAGGCTGGGGCCTATGCTGATTAAGGAGTTACCTTAGAAATAAAAAAGCCAGCATCTCGCTGGCTTTTTTATTATGCTGAGTTCTTATTTGCAGGGGTAATTGTCTGTAAAGAAACGCATTAAAGTTTTGGCTGCTTTCTCTTTATTAAACTGAGGGTTTGTCTTGGTCCATGCTAGGAACTTTTGCAAGACCTCATTGCGGGTCTCACTCTTATTTACAAAGCATATCGCTGGCTTAGCATCTGGACGACGATTCGCCAAGTATCCCTGATATACGCCCTCGCCAAAGCCAAAACAAAAACTGCGGCCTTGCTCATCATCGGGATTTTTGCAGAGCTCAACAAAGGCAGCGGTACTAGCATCATCCACTGGGAGATCCTTCTGCGCAAATGCACTTGGAGCGAAGGAAAAAATGGATGCAATGAGTATGAATGTTGTTGTGAATATTTTCATGATTCTCTTCTCTAAATAAAAGTTAACGCCTAAAACCACTCATGTGGCCACCACCAAAACCGCCCATATGGCCGCCGCCACCACTAAATCCGCCCATATGTCCGCCACCACCGCCGGCAAATCCACCCATATGACCACCGCCAAATCCACCATCTCGCCCACCCTCATCAAAGTTACGTGAGCGATCTTGGTTGCCATCAAAGCGGGCTTGATCTCGTAAAGTGTTTTCTTGGGCGGCCTCGCGATATACATTGGGATTGGCCCTATCCATCTGCGCATCATTACGCGCCTCTTGATTTAGACGCGCCGCCTGATTTCTTTCTTCAGGAGTTGCGTCCTTCTGAAAAGCGTTATTGGCGCGTTGGCCATCCATCCTGGCCGCCTGCCTCTCCTCTGGGGTGGCTTTATTTTTCCAGTCGTTCAGCAGGCGCTGCTGGTTGACAACGTTTGCTGGCCCGATAATCGCTCGAGAGGGTATGCGCCCAGATGCATTGATATTCGTAGAATTAATCGTGCCATCATTCCAATTGGGTTGCGCCCAAAAATCATCGCCGATCATAAAGCCCACACCAAAAGTCATCAGACCCCAAGCAGGGTCATAGATAGGGTATGGTGGGTACTCTGGATAAGGCCATGGCCCATAAACAAGTGTGGGGTTATAGATTGGGACATAAACTACTTTTGTATTAGCTGGGCCAATTAAGATATTTCCGTTTACATCAGTGGTTACATTAATTTGCTTATTAGACTTCAGGGTACCAGCTTGAACAGCCATTTTTCTGAGAGCTTGAACTGCTTTCATGGTGTCTGCTGCCTGGAGCTTATATGCATTACCTAGATTCTGGGTCCACTCTAATTTTCTACCCATCATATTGAATGCTTTTGGAAATGACATTAAAGATTTCACGCTGTCATTCCAAGATTGCGCCTTGAGCGCATTTTGCAGATCGTCGCCGTTTAATGAAGCATGGCTAGTTCGCCAGTTATAGGCTTCCGCAACCTCTAACGGATACGTTGAGGCCAGCAGCATCAATGAAAGCAAAGAATCGGGATACAGCGCTATTGGCGAGACTAGTGACTGCAATTGCTCTGATGAAATAGTTTGTGGGCCCGCACTGTAGCCCTCACCACCATATCCCCCGCCTTGAGCATAACCCTGAGGGTAATACCCACTTTCTTGATAAGGTCCGGGATTCATAACGCATCCATCGAGAAGAGATCCGAAAGTGATTATTGCCAGCGTTAACAACCCCATCTTCTTGCTCAGCGCAGGAATACTTTGTTGACTTTTCTGCTTCATATCTGCCCCAGTATTAATCTCTCTCTACTACTTTACATTTAAATCGGCATCAACCTGGTCTAAACAAATATCCAGAGCGAGCTTTGTCCTTTTTTCTTCTATAGATCATTCCAATACAGTCATATATTGCCCAAATAGCCAAGAATGGATCTAGTAAGTAATCCCAAAGATTAGCCGATTCATGCCAATGGACTGACCAGGCCAGAATGCCGACAGCAATAATCCAGACGCCCTTCGTCCAATTTACCAAGCCGCACACTAAGGCAAATAATAGGACTGCAACTAAGAATGCAGTGGATCCATAACCCCATGTATAAGGGTCGACCATGCCCAAGCCCAAAGCAAATGGATAAAAACATACGGAAATGATTGCCATGGCAGATTTGAAAACAATGGGCACAGTCTTGCTAGCTGGCAACAATGAGCTCCATAGCAATAAAGTCGCGACGACACTCAGATCACCCGTAAAGCCACGCACATAGGCAACCATCGGTAAATTCATACCCAACGGCCAAAACAGAATATTTCCAATCAGAAGGACTAAAAATACTTTTATAGCAAATGGAAAGGTATTTGGAGAAAGCCTTTGCAAGGCCCAAACACCCACTACCGCACAAGAAATAGACAATTCAATCAAAGCTATGATTTGCATAAACTGGTTCATTACTGCACCTCCTGATGAGCCGCATCTGCTTCAGCGGTGTTAACTTGCTGATATGCGCGCTTCAACCAAGCGCCAGAAAAATAATGATGCCGAATCTTCTTGCGATCCCAGGTATAAACCAAGTGCGCATCATCACCATCAACGGTAATTAAGTAAGGGTATGAGAATTCTTTTCGTTGAGTATCTGGCAAAGCTTCATCGTCCTCCAATATCTCAATGATTTGCCACCGCCCAGATTTGGCATCACTCATTAATAAGACCAAACGATAACGCCCATTTTCAATATTGTTTAAAGCCAAAATCCGAGCGCCGCTTTTGAGGGCGAGTCCAGCAACTGCAGAATTAGGGTTGGCAATCGCCAGATCCTCTGACTGTTGCCATGTTTGACCTGCATTTTGGGTGTGGCTAACAGGAATTTGCTTTGGCAATCCTGAGCTGCGTGTTTGCCTAAAATAAGCACTAGCATCTTGCGCGTCATTGACAAATACGAGTGGCTGAATCGCACCGCGTCCAGAGCTCATACGACGTTTATCAATTACTTGTCCTGCATCTATTCTTAGGAACTCGCCAAAACGTCCTATCCACTCATGATAGGCGGGTAAGCCTAGTAGACCATCAGAGAACATCACATTAGGGGATTTCACGAGGGTGCTTAAATTCAGTAACGGTGAGCTAATGAGGCGTTGTGGATTGGTCCAGGTCAAACCTTCATCATGCGAAGTTATTGCAGAAATTGAACTACCCGCCCAACCGCCAATAGAGACGGTGACGAAGAACAATTGCAGACGACCATCAGCCAATCTAGTGGGGACGGGATTGCCCAACTTAGCGATATAACGTGAAAGCCCCTTCTCCGCACTAATGCGATCCATCACAACAATAGGCGCACTCCAGCTAGAAGACTTGGGGTCAAATACGGAGCTGTAGATCGATACATCAGCAGCTCCTTCGCGACTACCGGCAAACCAAAACGCTCTCACTGCACCATCCTTAAGGGCAATCATTGAGGCTGCATGGACTGAGGGAGCGCCAGTATCAGGAAGCCAATGAGACTGAGGCGCCGGAATACTAGTCTTGACTGAACCTTTTGCCTTCGTTACTGCAGGCTCATCAAGCACTTCGTCTGCCTGAAATGAGGGAGCGGCAAACGGCGCCCACACTGGACGACTATCAATATGCAGAAAGCCAATCACTGCAGCAAGCAACAAAAAACAAAGAGCAATGACACGACTCATCTACAAACATCCTTTAGGTTCGATAAATCTGGGTTCGCTACCGGCGTAGAGATTAGGTACTCATTGACAAATAAATGTTTGCCAACCTGCCCCATCAACATTTCCTGAATTTCTTCATTAGTGTGACGGGCCCTCATCTCCATTCTTTGCCCAACAATCTGACAAGCATCACAGAGTACAGGCCGAATATTTAAAGGAGTGTGCACCGCAACCAGAGGATAGGTGGATGTCAGAGTTGCAACATCACTAGCATCTTTAGCTAAATAGCCATGCAGCTTTGTACCTGGCAACAATAATCGATACTCTTCATCCTTGGCTCGATAGTCACAAGGAATCCATACCTCCCTGCCTTGCAGCTGAGAAATCGCTTCTACCGAGTAGCGCCCTAAGCGCCCTTCCAATGGAGCAAGACTACTAGTCAACCCGCAATAAACCAAAAAGCAGGCTGCCAAAGAAATGGTTTTAGTAAAACGTCGATTCAGTAAGCCAAGCAAGGTCAGCAATATTCCTGCCGCCATGAGGATCCAATGGCAATAGGAGTAAGTCCATGCGCCGACATCACCCATAAATTGTGAGAACTGAAGATTGATACCAATCCATAATAAGAGCGAAAACACCAGTAATTGCAAAAGCAAGGCAACGCGAAAGCCCCATAAAGGCAACCTTTCCCAATACAAGGCAATCAGTGCCGCAAAGGCTGGCATCACTGGCAAAAGGTAGCGACCTGAACGCTGACTAGGCAGACTGAACACAATGAAGAACGCTGCTATCAACAGTAGCAAAAGAACCTCCTCTAAATCCAGAAAGCGACGTGTACGCCAGCATTGCATCAAACTCGATATCAACACAAAACTAAATAAGCCCGCATTAGCAATCGTCGTCAAAATTAAGAGCCAAATACTGTCTCCGCCACGCAGCAAATCCATGAAATAACTAGACTGGCGAGCAGCAAACTTACCAGCATTCTCGCCCATTACAAATTCTTTCCAAACGGCTTCTGGATAAGGGTCCATGGCAAACCACAAGGCAAATACGCCCAGGGCAAGTACGGCAATCAGGATTAATTTATATAGGTCGCGGATAAGTACCTGAGGAATACTCCACTGCCGCCAGCGCCAGTAATACAGTCCCAAAGCAAAAGTAGCAGGAACGATGTAGGCAAAAGATTTTGCAAATAGCGCAAGACCAAAACAGACTCCCGCCATCAATGGGAAAAAGAATTTAGATTCAAACGCACTCTTACCCCAATACAAAATCGCCATAAATGGTAGCGATATCCAAAATATTTCCGGGGGATCTGCTAAGAATGGTCGACCATAGCGATAGGTTGCAAAAAAGGAAAGCCAAACTAATGCTGCCAATATTCCAGTTTGCGTTTTGCCACTAAAACGTCGGACCGCTAAAAATAAGAAAAATGCTGTAAGCGCGGTATACAAAACACTAGGCCAACGCAAATTAGCCAGACTCCATTCGCTTGCCCAATGCGTACTAGCAATACCCTGCCAAAAAATAAGCGGGGGCTTAGTATTTTTGACGCCGTCCATTTCAGACTGCAGTGGCAGCCATTGGCCGGACTCTGCCGTCATGCGCACAATATGCATATAAGGGTACTCATCACCGTTTTTTGGCGCAAACCGGCTATCCAAACCATAAAGGTAGGTAAATACACCTAAAAGCAGTATCAATAAGGTGGAACGGTAAGAAAATGAAGCTCGCATGCCTATAGTTTATAGGGCTTACTAGAAACTCGAACAAAAATGGTGTCAACTAGATTTTCGAATGAGCTTATGAAAAATGGATCTGAAATGAATAACCCATTCCTATACCTTCTTGTTTAAGATACTAAAAAAGCAATACGCAATTTATTACCCAGAAATATTCCAAACGGAGATAGTCTTAATGCGAGCTAAGCCTTTAAAACCCGCAATCTTGTTGTCAATTTATATTGCCATCAACCATTGGAGTGGTACCGCTCTTGCCCAAAACAACGAGGCAAGCAATTTGTATAAAAGTAGCTTAGCTGCCACCTGCGCAAACTGTCATGGAACGGATGGTAAGGGTGTGGTTGATGGGGGGATGCCGTTGATCAATAACCTCACCAGCGCTCAAATATTGACTCAACTGAAGGCGTTTAAATCTGGCGCACGTGAAGGCACCATCATGCCTCAACTAGCTAAAGGCTACTCAGACGAGCAACTCGAAACCATTGCCAATCAACTTGGCAAAAAATAATAAGGAAGCACATCATGGATCGTCGACACTTTATTAGGAATAGCGCAGCCGGCATCGGTTTGCTTGCTGGCTTCTCGGGCCAAGCGAAGGCCAATTTACAAAAAGCGGAAATCCTCGTCATTGGCGGAGGGTATGGCGGCGCTACCGCTGCCAAGTATTTACGTCTGTTTTCTAATAACACCGCCAAGGTGACTTTGATTGAACCAAACCCTACGTTCATTTCGTGCCCACTTTCAAACTTGGTTGTAGGTGGCTCACGCACCCTCTCTGATATCACCAGCTCGTATGACAATCTCAGCAAACGTCACGGGATCAAGATCATTCAAGATAGTGTCGCCAGCATGGATCCCGATAAGAAAACAGTCAAACTCGCTTCTGGCAAAACCTTGCGCTACGATAAAGCAGTAGTTTCACCTGGCGTCACCTTGATAATGAATAGTATTGAAGGACTAGCGCAAGCTAATAAAGCAGGCGTGACTTTGCAAGCCTGGAAGGCGGGCCCTGAGACTGCCGCCCTACATAAGCAGCTCGCTTCTATGCGTGATGGCGGTACTTTTGCAATCAGCATTCCGGAAGCGCCGTATCGTTGCCCCCCAGGACCTTATGAGCGCGCATGCCAAGTCGCAAACTATCTCAAACACAATAAGCCTAAGTCTAAGGTCCTGATTCTGGATGCCAATCAAGATGTCACCTCAAAGGGGGCTCTATTTAAAAGGGTATGGGCTGAGCAATACCCTGGATTGATTGAGTACCTACCAAAGCACAATGTCACAGCTGTCGATGCAAAAACAAAAACAGTTAAGCTAGAAGTACAAGATGACATTAAAGCGGATGTTTTAAATTTACTTCCCGCCATGAGTGCAGGTGAGATTGCCGTTAAAACGGGCTTGGCCAATTCTAATGGCCGCTGGGTCAATGTGAATTTCCTCAACTTTGAATCTACCGCACAAAAAGATATTCATGTTTTAGGGGATTCGATTCAAGTTGCCTATGCAATGCCTAAATCAGGTCATATGGCTAACCAACACGCCAAGGTAGCTGCTGCCGCAATTGTGGCCGAACTCAGCAATTGGGAAGTAAATCCCGCACCAGTTCTCACCAATACCTGCTATAGCTTTGTAAATGACCGAGAAGTGGTTCACGTTGCTAGCGTCCATCAATACATCGCCGCGGAAAAAACTTTCAAGCCCGTACCAGGCTCTGGTGGCCTATCACCTGCTCCATCGACTTTAGAAGGGGTTTATGCCTGGGGCTGGGCTCACAATATTTGGGCAGACAGCCTGGGTTGATCCAAGTCAATACTTCTAAAAAAAGAGGCTTTAACGCCTCTTTTTTTGTTTACATGGCCGCATAGATACCTATACTGAGGAAAACAGATTAAAAATTCGGAGGCTTAATGAACATGACCCCTACTTCACCAAAAGATGCATCAAAATTAGAAGATGCCATTGAAAGATGGACCGTCCCCATTGGAAATTTATTTGTCTCTTTATTTCATCGGATTGCCTTATTTGGAATCGGCGCAGCAACAGTTTGGTCTGCGGCTGTTGCATTTTTAGGAATGGTCAACAAAGGTTCAGCTTCGATTGAAGATCTGCTGTTGCTCTTTATCTACCTCGAAATTGGAGCCATGGTTGGCATTTATTTCAAGACCAACCATATGCCAGTACGCTTTTTGATCTATGTAGCGATCACCGCCGTTACTCGCCTCATCATTGACTTGGTTAATACCAAGCATGAGGCCGATATGGCCATCCTCTTTATGGGCCTGACCATCCTCATTTTGGCCCTGGCTAATGCTGTTGTTCGTTACGCTTCATTTAAGTTCCCCAGCCGAAAAGGGGAAAGTGAATAAAGCCCTATAAGAGGGGCTCGATACCCCCTCCCTCATCAAATTGATAGGGGTGCACGCCCCTATTTAAGCAATTACGGACGTAATCAATACTGGCTCGCAAGGCGTAGTAGTCGCTAGACAGGCGTTTAGAAACTTTAATTTTCAAAGCTTGATACTCAAGCAAATTCAGCCTCTTCAAATACTCATCACGCTGTTGATTGTCAAAACCATTGAGCAATTCTTGCTCCAAAGATTTCAAAGAGCCATATAAGCGATTGATCTTATTTTGCATTCGCTTAGCGCGATATCCTGGTAGAGCCTGTAAAAGCGGGTATCCCAAAACACAGAAAGGTAGCAACACAAAAATGAGGCGGCTAATGAGCTCTGCTACCCAAAACGGCAAATAGGCCACCAATAGGGGGTAATTATTTTTCTCGTAATGAACTGCAACGGGACTTTCAGGCAACATGGAATCCTTGAATGATGGAAACTCTCCGCGCTCAGAGAAGAACGATTCCTTGCCATTAATTTCTCTGGCGGCCTCTAAAAATAGAAATTGAATTGCTGGATGCATACGATCATCAATCAATAAATTTGTTGTCGTTGCCAACAACTTCATATCAGTTGATGGAAAGTTACGCGGCAAATTAAAAGCCCCTTGAGGGACATCCAAAATATTGAGATAAGGCATTAATTTGACATAGGCTGCCGCACGTTTAAAAGTGACTAAATGCAACGACTTGTCGTTTAACAAGGCTTGCACATTAGGCGCCTCGTAAGAATCTACGATAAAGGTTCCATCGATCTCACCTGCCTGTAGCGCTTTAACTGCGTCATGCCCAGCAAGATTAAGGACTTGCACTCCTTTTTCATAGCCGGCGGCTTTCAGTATTTTGGTTGACTGAGCATAGGTACCGCTGCCCTCAATTCCCACAGAAATCTTTTTATTGGCAAAATGTTGAAGTACAACACCAACCGAATCGGACTCGGTAGACTTTAACTCCGAACCTCGATAAAAAAACCAAATCGGGTCATAGGCGATTGCACCCAAAGACTGAATACCAGTCACTTCCTTGGAATGGTCTACACCGGCCTGAACAAAAGCAACTTGTACGGGGTCATCGCGATCAGATAAGCGATCAATGTTTTCTTGTGCCCCCGTAGTGGCTACGAGTTCGAGGGTAATCCCTTTTTCCTTGAAAAACTCTACGTACTTTTTCCCAAGGGCTTCGTATGAGCTGCCTGATGATCCGGTGGCCATGAGAACATGTCTTGGGGGCGGCGGATCCGCATACCACCAGATCCCAATGAGTATTGTCAGCAAGAGAATGAGAAGTGGCCAAGCCTCCTGCAGGAACTGGGTAAAGTCATCCCATTTCTCCCGAGCGCTCTCAGAAAGCCCTAGATACGTTTCTTGAATGTCTTGTTTAAAGCTTCCCATGCGCTACCGATCGGCAAATATCATTAAAGATAATGATAATAGGCTTATTCTGATTCCTTCAATTGGTCTTTTAACACCCTTAAAACATGATAAATCTTAGAAAATCCCAGGATCGCGGCTATGCCGACCATGGCTGGCTTAAAAGCTTTCACTCCTTCTCATTTGCCGGCTACCACGACCCCCGCTTTATGGGTTGGGGAAATCTGCGCGTCATTAACGAAGATCGCGTAGCCGCAGGAATGGGGTTTGGTAAGCACGGCCATCGCAATATGGAAATTATTAGTTACGTACTATCGGGAGAGTTGGCCCACGAAGATAGCATTGGCAACATCAAAGGCATTCCAACTGGGGATGTCCAGCGCATGAGCGCGGGTAGTGGAGTTACGCATAGCGAGTTTAATCACGCAAAAGATCAAACTACTCATTTTTTACAAATCTGGATAGAGCCCAATGTTTTGGAAATTGAGCCGAGCTATGAACAAAAATCCATCCCAGAAATAGAAAAAGATGGAAAGCTGCGCATCATTGCCTCCCCTACCGGAAATGATGGTGCTGTGAAAATTTATGCAGACGCCAAGGTGTATGCTGGACTCTTTGATCAGAATCAATCATTCGAACTAGCATTAGATCCCAGTAGAAAATTCTATGTGCACCTTATTCGTGGTTCACTTGATGTGAACGGCCACGTTTTAAATGGCGGTGACGCCCTCTTAATACAAGAGGAAAACCAATTAGCACTCTCTCATGGAAAAAGCGCCGAAGTCTTAGTATTTGACCTCAGCGCTTAGCGTATTTCTGAAGGGCCAGAGCTAATCTAACTTAATTTTGGCCTTTTCAATCACTGTTTTCCATCGAGCAATATCAGAGAAATACAGGTCCGAGAATTGCTGAGTATTCATTGGGGCAATTTGTACTCCAGCCTTTTGAAAACGATCTTTCATCTCAGGAGTTTCTAGGATCTTCAAAATAGAGTTATTCAGCTCCTTGATGACGCCTTGAGGCGTTTTAGCAGGGACAAATACTCCCTGCCACAAAGCCATCTCATAACCTTTAACTCCTGCCTCCTGAATTGTTACTAATTCTGGAGCGCCACTGAAACGATTTTTACTGGTGACAGCCAATGCCCTTACCTTATCACCTTTATATAAAGGAAGACCTACTGGCATGCCTGCAAAATAAAAGTCGATCTGCCCACCCATTAAGTCTGTAGCAGCGGGTGAGCCACCCTTATACGGAATATGAATCGCTTGTAATCCAGTAGTAGCTAAAAACAATTCACCAGCCATATGATCGGAATTACCAATTCCTGAAGAGCCAAAACTCAATTTACCGGGCTCGGCTTTAAGCATTGCCATTAAATCTGCAACGCTCTTGGCTGGTGAATTGTTATTGACAATCAGAATGTGAGGAGTTGCCGCGACCCCAACGACTGGCAATAAATCTTTTTGGCCATTGAACGGCAGTCTTGGATTGGCTGCCACATTAATAGCCAGGCCATTTTGTGCGAACAAGATGGTGTAGCCATCAGGGGCGCTTTTTGCTACCGCATCTGCTGCTAGGCTACCTGCTGCGCCACCACGATTCTCAACAATAATGGGCTGCTTTAAAGCAATACTGAGATCATTGGCAATCATCCTGCCGACAATATCAGTAGAGCTTCCTGGCGCATAACCAATCATCATCTTGATCGGTTTATCAGGGTAGGCAGCCCAAGCTGCCCCCGCACATACTGGAACAACTACCGCACTTATTACTATGTTTTTTATTAGTTTTTTAAACATATGTCTCCTCCAGTAATTTAGTATTTTTTAAAACGTTAAAGCGGGGATGCCGCATTCCTGAGCGCAAGCATTCAATGCCTCTAGTAACTCGGGCGAGACAGGGATACCCCTTTCACTTCTCTCTGCCATTGTTTTTGCTGCGCCTTCACCTGGCACACGAATTTCTTTAACGCCAGGCAATGTTGACGAATTTTTGAGGTCACTAACTAAAGTAATTACTCTGTTAATAAACTCTTCCGTGTTTCCAAATGCACTTGGATCGACAGCAATAATCGTTTGCCCCGTGTTTGTAACCAAGTCGTGATGCGCATTGAAATCGATTGTTCCTTTGCCAACTGCCGCATTATTAAGTGCGCCTGCAAGCAAGCCAATCATGACTGCTAAGCCATAACCCTTATATCCACCAATGGGCAATAAAGATCCTTCGGCAGATTTTTTAGGATCCGTTATTGGCCTACCTTGTCGATCAATCATCCAATCATTTGGAATGGACTCTCCCTTTTGCGCGGCTACTTTTACTTTGCCGTAAGCCGCTACAGTAGTTGCAATATCCAAAAGCACTGTAGGCCCATCGCCTGCTGGCACCGCAATTGCAATTGGGTTGGTTGATAACAATAAATCAATGCCACCCCATGGCGCCATATGATTTGCATTACCAACAGCCATATAAATACCGATATAACCCTGCTCCGCTAATTTACGAACATATACCGAAGCGGCACCTGAATGATTGCCGTAGTGACTGCCAATCCAACATACGCTGTGCTGTTTCACTTTTTCAATAGCAAGGTCTACAGCTCTATTCATAACCAAATGCCCTAAGGCATTGTCACCATTAATCAACGCAGTTGCACCCTGCTCGCGCTCAATATGAATATTGGGATGCAAATTCACGCCGCCAGCCCGAATTCTTTTTAAATAGGCAGGCAAACGAAAAATGCCATGTCCATCCGCACCAACAAGGTCAGACTGCACCATGAGGCCAGCAATGATGACTGCATCACTTGCGGGAACTTTCTCCGCTTGCAGTGCGCTCGAGATAAATTGCTCGGCATCCGATATAGATAAATAATTCATTGTGATTTAAGCCTCTGAGCTTGCTTTAAATTCCATGCTGTAAACATATTTATTCTCCGGATGATGCGTTACCGTCACTTCAAATAACTTATCCTGATCATCAAAATAGCGGCGAATAATGACCAGACATGCAGTGTCAGGCTTGATGTGGAGTTTTTCTGCAATCTCTGGCGACACTTGAGAGGCATATACATCCACTTCCGCCCTCTCGATACGAGCGCCATATTTTTCCTCAATCTGCTCGTACACCATTACCTGGGTATGTTCTGGATCTTTAGTCAACGAAGCAAACTGGGGCAATATATAAATATCCGTCCAGGCTATGACCTCCTCTGCCTGTTGACGCTTTCGAATTCCGCCAATGTGATACCAAGATGATCCAATCGGTGCGCCAACAATCTGACTTAGAGACTTATCTAGCTCAATGAATTCTTCGACTATGTTCTGACGATAGGTATCCCGTGAATAACTCAGAATATCAATTGGAGAGTTATAGCTTTGGGTGAAACGGCGTAAGCGCTGTCTAGACACCACCTTTGTAGGCGCGCCTTGATGGCGATAAATCAGGCCATTAGCTTCCAGAATTTGTAGTGCATGCCGCAATGTATGCCGACTAGACTGAAAATCCCGACAAAGATCCGCCTCGGCAGGCAAGACGGATCCCACTGGCCAATCACCGTTATAAATACGCTGCTCTAGCGTTTTGGCTAGAGACTTATATAACGGTGATCGTTCACTCAATTTAAGAAAGTCCAAACATTTTTTTGCCAGCGACTGGCAGACGTGCTTTAAGAATATCGCCAGATAAAGACTCGGTAATGTAGAGATCTTTTCCGTCTGCCCCACCAAAACACATATTAGCCAAATGATGATGATGTGGGTTCTCAGAGTAGATCAAGTGGGTTGGCAACATATTGTTATCAAATCTCCAGATTCCAATACCGAGGTGGCATACCAACAAGCCATTCTCTGAGTCCATTTCAATACCATCTGGACCCGCAACACCACCTGTTAACTGTATCGCTACACCTGTTTTGGAAACAGAGCCGTCAGCCATCAATGGCAATCTCCAGATTTGCTGAGATCTAGTGGCTGCTACGAATACATGCTTTTCTTGAGTATTCAAAGTAATGCCGTTTGGGCTTGGCACATTAAGTGCCAAGCGATCTAGTTGGCCATTGGCGCGCAATCTAAATACGCGGCCTGTTGGATCAGCAATACCAGTCTGACCTTGATCCGTGAAATACAAATCGCCATTCGAGGCAAAGTGTAGATCGTTCAAACCTTTAAAGTTTTCGCTATACATTGACCCTAAGATAGTTTCAATTTTTCCAGTCTTTGGATCAAGCGCTAGCAAGCCTGCTTTGTAGTCACAAATAAAAGCGCGACCATCTTTATGAAACTTCATGCCGTTTGGCCAACCATCATATTGAGTAATCAACTCCCACTCGCCCTTGGTGTCAATGCGGAAAATGCGGCCAAAGGGAATATCAACAAACCATAAATTACCTTCACGATCGAATGAAGGCCCCTCTAAAAAGCACTCAACCTCTGCACCTTGACGATTAGGATCGGACCATCCGGTACGGGATTTTTTGCGAAACTTCTCTGGCATGGTTGAAAACACTTCCGTTTTTATTTTCTCAACGGGCTGGAAAGGGTTATGCATCGTCATGGGGAGATCTCCTAGGGTAAGTTATACGGATAAGTATGTTTTATTATTAAACAATTAAACCATAAATAATGATAACCTTAAGTCCTTGTTGATCAAAATTAATTTAAGCTTTTTATAACTTAACCGAATAGGTTGCAAAATATGAAATCTGTAGCTGTTATAGGAACCGGAATCATGGGTGCTGGCATTGCAGCCGGATTTATTGCTCAAAACATACCCGTAGTGATATTAGGCAGAACTAAAGACAAGGCTGATGCGTGTTTAGATAAAGCCATCAGTCTTGCTAAGAAAATTGGCATGGTTGGAGACAACGCCACTAAAGATGAAGTTGATATTAAGAAGCAGCAATTCATTGGGATCCTAGAGGATTGGCAAGACTGGGACCAATTCTCCTGGGTGATTGAAACTGTTGCCGAGAACTTAGAATTAAAACAAAAAGTTTTCCAACACCTTGATCAAGTAGTGCCAGCAGATATTCCTATTGGCAGCAATAGCTCAGGCTTCCCCATTAGCAAAATTGCAGAGGGGCTCAAAACTGCAAACCGCATGATGGGTGCGCACTATTTCATGCCTGCAGAAGTTGTTCCACTCGTTGAAATTGTCATGGGACAAAAAACAGAACTCAAATATGCGGAGCAAGCTTGCGAACTCTATAGGGCTATTGAAAAGAAGCCTGTCCTGGTGAAGAAGGATATTCCTGGATTTTTAGCGAATCGTATTCAACATGCTTTGATGAGAGAGGCACTCTCGCTCGTACAAGAAGGAATTGCTACGCCAGCCGATATTGATGATGCGGTGAGATATAGCTTTGGCTTCCGTTACGCCGCTGTAGGCCCGATGACACAAAAAGAAATTTCAGGCTGGGATGGAATGGCGAATGCCGCTAAGGAAATTTATCCCTCACTCTCCAACATCACTGCCCTGCCTCCAAAAGTAGTTCAACTCATGGCCGATGGGAAAACAGGCATGAAAGCTGGGGAAGGATTTAGAAAGTGGACCCAGGAAGAAATCAAAACTGTTTCTGACTCCTACTCCCGTAGGCTGAAAGCGGCTTTTGACGTTCTCAATATTGAATGATTGAGCAACCTTGAGCTACAGCATCTTTCACGCGATCGAGGTTGGGAGTAATCCCGATGCCAATAGAGCTCAATTGAGCGATGTCAAGATGGCCACGCGTTGCCGTTAATGGACGATCGCAGATATCAAAGCGTAGATATTGATTTGACATGCTAAATCCCCAAGGCACATCCCCTATTGCAAAACCGATGGATGCTGTTGCAGCTCCCGCTAGGGATGTTTCTGCCACTTTGCAAGCTAAGTTAAGCTTTAGATTGTTTGCTCGCAAGGTTTGTGCGCTTTTGCAGGCAGCCAGTACACCACCAGTTTTAATGAGTTTTAGACTAGCGCCATCAAGGGCCTTAGCTTTCACAAACTCCTCTATCTCATCTGTGCCATGGATAGATTCATCTAAGCCAATTGGAATTGGGGATCGCTGCTTGAGCAAGACAAAATCAGCCATTGCAGAATCTGCGTTAATCAGCTGCTCAGCAAATGACAGTTTGCATGCCTGCTTTGAGGTGCAAAACTCTATAGCCTCTTCTAATGACATTGCGCCGTTAGCATCCACTGAAATAACGTCACCCTCTAGCAGATCTGAGAGCGCCTTGACACGACGTAAATCCTCTTCAACCGATAAAGAACCAATCTTTATTTTCCAATGCTTAAATCCTGCCTCACGAAATGATTTAGCGTCAGCGATTTCTTTTTCTAGTGAACCGCCAAGCATGCGCAGCAAGGGAATCTCGGCCACCTCCGGTGAAGCGACACCTACAGCAAATGAGCGCAAGTATTTCCATAACGCGATCGAATTTTTCTGTGTATACAGATCAAGTAATGCCATCTCCAAACAAGACTTAGCTGATGGATTGCCATACAAAATTGCATCAAATAGTTTAGAAAAATCCTTAGGATCGCCCCACTCAATTGCGCGCGCCTTTTCTACCAAATACTTTACGCTCGCCAACAAGCTTTCGAGAGTCTCACCAGTCATGAGAGGTGCAACAGACGCCTCACCCCAACCCTGGCGACCCCCTTCATCAGTAAGGCAAAGCAATACGGTTTTAGCGTCCACAATCACTTCTTTAGCCATCTTGATTGGCTCAATGAGTGGAATTGAAAGTGGAAAGATAGTTACCTGAGTGATTTTCATTTTTTTACACAACATTTATATAAGAATAAACAATAAGAATACGGAGAACATTACATGAGAAAAATCTTTATTGCATTATCGCTAGTTAGCATTGGCTTTACCAACAGCATACAGGCGCAGAGCTACCCTACTCAACCCATTAAGTTAATCGTTCCATTTGCTGCGGGTGGGCCTTCTGATGTTTTGGCGAGAGGCTTTACCCCCAAACTTGGCGAAAATCTTGGTCAACCTATCATTATTGAAAACAAACCGGGCGCGGGCGCTAATCTTGCAGCTGAGTATGTGGCCAATTCCAAACCCGATGGCTACACGCTTTTTCTGATGATGGTAGGCACCCAAGCGATTAACGAAACGCTTTATAAAAAACTAAACTACAACCTTGTTAAAGATTTTGCTCCAGTAAGCTTGGTCGCATCTTCGTCGCTATTATTTGTCGCCAACCCATCAGCACCTTTTAAAACAATTCCAGAACTCATTGCCTACGCAAAAGCCAACCCCAATAAAGTGAGCTTTGCCTCATCAGGCGCCGGGACACCACTTCACCTGGGTGGTGAGCTATTTAATGCTCAAGCAGGAACCGATATTCTGCATGTCCCATACAAAGGTGCTGCTCCAGCATTAACTGATGTACTTGGTGGTCAAATTGAAACTGCGCTCGTCGGCACTCCTGCTGCTTTACCCTATGTGCGCTCTGGAAAACTGATCCCGTTAGGAATTACCAGTCTTAAACGCTCCCCAAGTGCCCCAGAAATTCCAGCGATCTCAGAGTACCTGCCTAAGTTTGATGTTGAGCTTGTATACGCCATCGTCGCACCAGCACGGACACCAAAAGCGATTATTGACAAACTTAATACGCAACTCATCAGCGTACTTAGCAATCCAGAAATCAAAGCGCAAATTAATAGCAAGGGCTTTGAAGTGGTCACCAGTACACCAAACTATCTGGGTGACTACATTAAGTCCGAAGTGGCTAAGTGGGCCCCTATTGTTAAGAAATCTGGCGCAACTGCTGAATAATTAAACTATTGAATCGAAAGAAACTCATGATTGAAATCTCTGAAAAAAAACTGGCTGGCCCTATCATTCGTCTGCATCCTAATGACAATATTGTGGTCGCACGGGTTGATGTTGGAATTGGTGCTGAAGTTCCTAGCGAGAACTTTACAAGTCGCAGCCAAGTGCCTGCTGGCTACAAGATTGCCACCAAAAAGATCCTCAAGGGCGAGCCCATTCTAAAATATAACGTGACGGTAGGTTTTGCGAATACCGACATTGAACCCGGCACGATGGTACATAGTCACAATACCGAGTTTCGCGAGTTTGATCGTGACTATGCTTATGCAAGTGAATATAAGCCGACCCAGTTATTGCCTGAAGAACAACGTGCTACCTTTCAGGGCTATGTAAGGCCCAATGGAAAAGTAGGAACACGAAATTTCATCGGCATCTTATCGACAGTAAACTGTTCAGCAACCGTTGTGAACAAAATTGCAGACTGGTTTACCCCCGAAAGATTGAAAGATTTTCCCAATGTAGATGGAGTCGTGGCGTTTAGTCATGATATCGGCTGCGGGATGGAAATGAGTGGTGAGCCGATGCAATTGCTTCGCCGCACTATGGCTGGATATGCTCGTCATCCCAACCTAGCGGCTGCTCTGATTGTGGGTCTTGGTTGCGAGCGCAATCAATTGAAAGGCTTGATGGAGCAGGAAGACCTGGCCGAAGGAAATACCTTACATACCTTCATCATGCAAGAATCGGGTGGCACACGCAAAACCATTGAGGCCGGTATCGAAGCTGTCAAAGCACTTCTGCCTGCGGCCAATCAAGCTAAACGGGAAACAGTGTCAGCAAGTCACCTGACTGTTGGCTTGCAGTGTGGTGGTTCCGATGGCTTTTCATCAATTACAGCCAATCCCGCACTAGGTGCCGCGATTGATATTTTGTCCCGTCATGGGGGCACTGGCATTCTTTCAGAAACACCAGAGATTTATGGTGTGGAACACACCCTTACCCGCCGCGCCGTTAGTAAAGAAGTGGGTGAAAAACTCATTAAGCGAATTCGCTGGTGGAAGGATGAATACTCTGTTGGTAGGGATGTGCAAATTAACGGGCAAGTTAGTCCCGGTAATCAAATTGGTGGTTTGGCCAATATTTTTGAGAAGTCCCTAGGCTCCTCCATGAAGGGTGGCACCGGCCCTCTCATGGAGGTCTATAAGTATGCAGAGCCCGTGAGCACTAAAGGCTTTGTATTTATGGATACCCCGGGATTTGATCCTGTATCTGCCACCGGCCAGATTGCTGGAGGCGCTAATCTCATTGCCTTCACTACAGGCCGTGGATCCATGTTCGGCTCTAAGCCTGCGCCCTGCATCAAGCTAGCCACTAACACCCCAATGTATCAACGCCTCACCGAGGATATGGATATTAATTGCGGCGAGATTTTGGATGGCACTGTCTCCGTTCAGGAAATGGGGCAACGGATATTTGAGTTGTTTCTGCGCACCGCCTCAGGAGAGGCCTCCAAGAGTGAACTTCTTGGCCTGGGAGACTATGAATTTGTTCCCTGGCAAATTGGGGTTATGAGCTAATAGAACTGTAGAATTAATCGTATTAGCTCAACCCAGACAGAAACCGGACTGAAATAGGCTTATGAAATTTAAGGATTACTACGAAACGCTCGGTGTTGCTCGCGGCGCCACTGAATCTGAGATTAAATCAGCCTATCGCAAGATGGTGCGCAAGTTCCATCCCGATGTCAATAAAGAGCCTGGTGCTGAAGAGCAGTTCAAGCAAATCGGCGAAGCTTATGCCGTTTTAAAGGACACTGAGAAACGTGCCGCCTATGATCGCTTTGGCGAGAACTGGAAAAACGGTCAAGACTTCACCCCTCCCCCAAATTGGAATGAAGGCTTTGAATATTCTGATGACAGTTTTGGTGGTGGTCATCCAGGTTATGGTGGTGGCTTTGAAGGTGATCAAAGTGAGTTCTTTGAATCTCTGTTCGGTCGCGGCAAACATCGCCAAGGTGGTCGTGGTGGCAATCCTCGCCAGGGTATGAATTTCAAAGGCCAAGATCATCACGCCAAAATTTTGATTGATCTCGCTGATGCATATAACGGAGCTAAGCGCACTATTGCATTGCATATGCCCGTGCAAGATGCAAGCGGCCACGTCAGCACCCAAGAACGCAAGCTAGACGTCAGCGTCCCTAAAGGCATTAAGGCTGGCCAAAATCTGCGACTCTCTGGACAAGGTGGCCCTGGTGTTGGCGAGGGCCCTGCTGGTGACCTCTATCTCGAAATTGAATTTCATCCTAACCCTATTTATCGCGTAGACGGAAAAGATGTCTTCATAGACATTCCTTTGACCCCATGGGAGGCAGCACTGGGCACTACTGTCAACGTCCCCACTCCCGCAGGCAACACTTTAGAATTAAAGATCCCTGCAGGAACTGTTGCTGGTCGTAAGATGCGCCTCAAAGGCAAAGGCATACCAAGCTCAGAGCCAGGTGATTTATATGTGGTGCCCTCTATCGCCCTACCACCTGCCGACACTGAATCACAAAAAGAAGCCTATCAAACATTTGCAAAGGCTTTTGATTTCAATCCTAGATCTCACTTGAAGGGATGATGAATATGAAACAAACCAATATCACTTGGATCGAGGGTGCCGTTGTAGAGAATGAGGTGCACATGACGATTGTTGAGCTCGCTCATGCATCGCGCACACCAGAAGATCTCATCATGACTTGGGTATCGGAAGGCGTCTTAAGTCCAGCTGGTTCATCACCTCAAGATTGGCGCTTTAGTGGCGACTCTTTGCGAAGAGCAAAAACCGCGGCACACCTCACCCATGATCTCGAGTTGAATGTGCCTGGGGTTGCCTTGGCGCTAGACCTGCTTGATGAAATCGCCCAGTTGCGCGCTCGTTTACCGCGCGACTAGGCTGTACCACTAAGACTCTGAACGACTTAGAAGCTGTTCCCAGCGCTGTAGCTTTTGATCTAAGTCAGCAGTGATTTCACTGAGTCGAGCTTGCATGCTCGCCGCCAACTCCGGTTCATTTTTATAAAGATCGGGGTTACTCATTGCAATGCCAATGTCGGCCTGCTCTGTTTCTAATGTCTCGATCTGTAATGGTAAAACTTCTAGCTCTTGGCGCTCTTTGCCATTGAGTTTCTGAACTCCACTTTTAGCTACAGGCTTAACTTCTGTCTTAACTTCTACCTTTGCCTCTGCTTTGACCTCAAGCTTATCTACAGATTTTGTGTTGGCATTGCCATTGGCAGCACGAATTTTGTCTGAGCGCGCTTTTTGAATTTTCCAATCCTCGTAACCACCCTCATATTCACGCCAAAAGCCATCGCCTTCGTTGGCAATAATGCTGGTGACCACGTTATCCAAGAAGTAACGATCATGGCTTACCAAAAAGACCGTGCCCTTATAGTCTTGCAAAAGTTGCTCAAGCAAATCCAAAGTATCAATATCTAAGTCGTTCGTTGGCTCATCCAAGACCAAGACGTTTGCAGGCCGCGCAAATAGGCGCGCCAGTAATAAGCGATTACGTTCGCCGCCCGACAAAGTGCTTACCGGGGAATTAGTTCTCTCAGGCGCAAATAAGAAATCACTTAGGTAACTCTTAACGTGCTTTTTATTGCCATTGATTTCAATCCACTCACTACCTGGGCTAATGTAATCTTCCAAAGAGGCATTCAGATCTAAACCTTCACGCATTTGGTCAAAGTAAGCAACCTCAATACGCGTACCCATAGTCGCAGTACCGGAGTCTGGCGCAATAGTTCCCAAAATCAATTTCAGTAAAGTTGTTTTACCAGCGCCATTAGGACCCAGTAAACCCACCTTATCACCGCGCAAAATCGTTGCCGTGAAATCCTTCACAATCGGACGATCATAGGTTTTGCTGACGTTTTGAAGATCAGCCACAATCTTGCCGCTACGGTCTCCAGCAGAAACAGCTAGCTTCACCTGCCCCATCGCATCTCTGCGTTCAGCACGGCTACTTCGTAAATTTTCCAAGCGAGCAATTCTGGCAACGCTTCGAGTGCGGCGTGCCTCAACCCCTTTACGAATCCAAACCTCTTCTTGCGCCAATAATTTATCGGCGCGAGCATTGGCCAAGGATTCAGAGTTCAATTCTTGTTCTTTTAAAACTTCATATTGCGTAAAGTTGCCAGGATAGCTGCGCAAAATACCGCGGTCTAGTTCGACAATCTGAGTGCAGACGTTATCCAAGAATGCACGATCATGGGTAATCAAAATCACTGAGCCTTGATACTCCTTAAGGAGTTCTTCCAGCCAAGCAATCGAATCTAAATCCAAATGGTTGGTTGGCTCATCAAGCAGCAACACCTCAGGCATCTCGACTAATGCACGCGCTAGGGCAACCCGTTTCTTGGTGCCGCCTGAAAGCGTATTGATTTTGAGATCAGCTTCTAAGTGCAAACGATCCAATGTTTCATGGACTCGTTGCTCCCAATTCCAGCCGCTCAAAGCCTCTAATTGCGATTGCACCTCGTCGAGGCGATCATGGGAGGCATCATCCCACTCGCCAACGCTGAGGGCCTCGTATTCCTCCCGCAAGGCTTTTGCTTGAGCAACGCCTTTGGATACCGCTTCGAAGATAGTCTCTTCCGCCTCAAATATAGGCTCTTGGGGGACATAAGCAATTCTGAGGCCTTGCTGATATTGCAACAGGCCATCATCCATTTTTTCTATGCCGGCCAATATCTTCAACAAGGAAGATTTACCAGTGCCATTGCGGCCAATTAAGCCAACACGTTCACCAGATTCCAGTGAAAAAGCAGTGTTTGCGAGGAGGTCAACGTGGCCAAAAGCCAGTTTTGCATCAGTGAGTACGATTAAAGCCATGGCGACATTATCGTCACTTCCCTAAAAGGGGAGATATTTCCTCTTATTTCTGCGAGACTAGCTACTTATGGTCTGTAAATTAACCCCCTCTGCGCCCCGCCTGATCCTCTTTGCGGGACATGCCGGCACTGGAAAGTCGACTTTAGCCGAAAAGGCTCTGCCTCTGATTATTGAGAAAACTGGAGAAGATTTTTTCTTTTTAGATAAAGACACTGTATATGGCGCCTTCAGTGCCCATGTTATGGAGCTCACTACCCAGAACCCCAATGACCGTGACAGCCCCTTCTACCTTGAGAACCTGCGTGATTGGGAGTATCAAGGTCTGATTGACATAGCCAGGGAGAATTTGCTTTTGGGAGTGAATGTCATTTTAATAGGCCCATTCTCGAAGGAGATACAGAGCGGCAAAATGTTTGACGCGCGGAAACTGGGGGTGCCCCCACAGACCTCTATTCAGGTTGCTTGGATTGACCTAGAGGAGTCTGAAGCCAAAAAGCGGATGGAGAAACGAGCTGACCCAAGAGACGAATGGAAGCTTGCTCACTGGGATCAATATGCTAAGCGGAGAATAGAGCCTCCAGACCACACTACATTGCATCGGTTTAATAATTTCGCATTTAATGAAGAGGCGTTTGAAAAACTCATTGATGACTTATCTCGGTAAATTGGAGACAAAAAAAGTAGAGCCCCCAAAGGAGCTCTATCTCAAGACCTAAGAACTGAATTCTTAGAACTTGTAAGTTACGCCAACAGCCGGCATCCAAGGATTTAATGTCAACTTGCCAGATGCACCGGCAAGCGCTCCGCTACCAGTTACATTGGTACTCATAGTTGCATATTTCACGTCAACGTTTAAACCCCAATTTTTATCCAACATGTAATCCATGCCAACTTGACCAACAAAACCAAAGCTTGACTGATCAACTTGTACCTGATTTCCAAGCGCAGGGAAATTTTGACGATTTCCAAAGATGGTGTAATTGATACCAGCGCCAACATAAGGTTTAAAAGCACCTAAATCAGTAAAGTGGTACTGGGCTAAAAGCGATGGCGGCAAAGCTGAAATCTTACCGGCGTTGGCATTACCTGGGCCATAAGTAATATTCACCTGTTGCGGCCATGTCAATACCAATTCAGCTGCAATATTTTTTGTGAAAAAGTAAGAAACATCAAACTCAGGAATAACTTGATTTTTAGCTTTTACGTTTGCGGCTTGAACCAAGCCAGACTGTCCATTTTGCCAAAGCAGATCCACCGCGCGTACACGCACCATCCAAGGATTCTCTTGTGCTTGCGCCTGAGCCGCGATTGGGGCTAAGGATGCTACTGCAGCCATTGCTGCTACGAGTGACTTAATACGCATGATGGTTTCCCTTTTTGTTATCAATTTCGATGAAATCATTTTCGAATTGATGAAGGGGGTGCAATTTGATGTAAATCAAATTGACTGAGGCTAGAGATTTTTTATTGGTTAAAAAGCAACAGAGTTTTTGGGCTTATTTGATCTAGATCAAATTACCTCTGACTTACCCTTACAGAACCTTTGAATAAGTGCCTTTTGCCTGAGATTCCCGGAGGTGACGATCAAAAGTCATGGCCACTCGTCTAGCCAGGAGACGACCCTTTGGAGGAACTAAAATACTTTCGCCTTTCCAATTGAGAAGCCCGGCTTCCTCTAAATTCTTTAACTCTTCTATCTCAGTCTTAAAGTAGCTCAGGAAGTCAATGTGATGCGATATAGCGAACGCTTTGGTATCTAAGGCAAATTGGCACATCAACTCACCGATGAGTTCACGGCGTAAAAGATCGTCTTTATCGAGCTGCAAACCACGCAGCACTGGTAGATGACTGTTATCGAGGGCTTCATAGTATTCGTCTAATGTACGCACGTTTTGCGAGTAGCAATCATCCACTTTTCCGATGGAGGAAATTCCGAATGCTAGAAGATCGCATTCTGCCTGGGTGGAGTAACCCTGAAAATTGCGATGAAGCTTACCTTCCTTTTGGGCGATAGCCAATTCATCGTCAGGCTTAGCAAAATGATCCATGCCAATAAAGATATAGCCAGCCTCACCTAAACGCGTAATAGTATTAGAGAGAATATCCAACTTATCTGCCGCTGGCGGCAAATCAGTCTCAGCAATACGGCGCTGCGGCTTAAAGATATGCGGCAAGTGTGCGTAGTTATAAACAGAAAGACGATCCGGATTCATTGCCAATACTGCATCGACTGTTTCCTTGAAAGTCTCTGGCGTTTGCTTAGGCAGACCATAGATCAAGTCAACGCTTCTGGATTTGAATCCATACTTCCTAGACCAATCCATGACTGCCTGAGTCTCTTCAATCGTTTGTACGCGATGAACAGCCTCTTGAACTGCCAAGTTGAAATCCTGCACACCCAAGCTAATGCGGTTAAAGCCCAGATCAGCCAAGAGCGCAATATCCTCCTCTGCAACACGGCGCGGATCAATCTCAATCGAATACTCACCACCAGGCAGCAGCTCAAAATGCTCGCGAGTGTGCTGCATCAACTCAGTCATCTCTTCATGCGATAGAAAAGTGGGGGTACCACCACCCCAATGCAATTGCGTTACCGGAATCTTTTTCTGAGAGCCCATGGCTTTAGTAACCATGGCCATTTCTTTAGCGAGATACTTGATGTATTTAGCGCTACGTCCATGATCCTTCGTGATGATCTTGTTGCAGCCACAGTAATAACAAATATTAGGACAAAATGGTAAATGGAAATATAAGGATAGCGGCTCGTTTGCTTTAGCTACCCGTTCCAATGCTCTAAGATAATCAGCCTCAGAAAAGTCACTCCGAAAACGATCGGCGCTTGGATAAGAGGTATAGCGTGGTCCATTAATATCAAACCTCTTCAATAACTCCGGATGAAAAAGAACTTCTTTTTCTTCGGTCGATGAATGAGTTACTGCAGAGTTCATGAGGTTCTTATGTGATATTTACTTTGACAGATAGTCTAGCGCGACTGCTTCTGCTACTTTAATCCCATCAACACCTGCAGACAAGATTCCACCGGCATATCCTGCGCCCTCACCTGCTGGGTAAAGACCTTTGATATTTAGACTTTGATAGTTTGTGCCTCGAGTAATTCGTAAAGGTGAGGAAGTGCGGGTCTCCACGCCAGTTAAAACAGCATCTTTCATAGAAAAGCCTTTAATTTGCTTTTCAAAAGCAGGGATTGCTTCACGAATGGCCTCAATGGCATAAGCGGGCAAGCTTTCCGCCAGATCCGTTAAATGAACGCCGGGCTTATATGACGGCATGACGCTACCGAACTGAGTTGAAGGCTTGCCTTCTAAAAAGTCGCCAATCAGTTGGCCTGGTGCTTCATAAGTTCTGCCGCCTAATTCAAAAGCCTTTGATTCTATAGCGCGCTGAAACTCAATGCCTGCTAATGGACCACCAGGGTAATCATCTGGGGTAATACCAACAACAATGCCTGCATTGGCATTTCGCTCATTGCGAGAATACTGACTCATACCATTAGTAACCACTCGATTAGGTTCGGAGGTAGCGGCAACTACTGTGCCACCTGGACACATGCAGAAGCTATAGACTGAGCGCCCATTTTTGGCATGGTGGACTAATTTGTAATCCGCAGCACCAATTAACTCATTACCCGCATGAGGTCCCAGACGCGCCTTATCGATCAGTGATTGGGGGTGCTCAATCCGAAAGCCGACAGAAAAAGGTTTAGATTCCATGAAGACGCCGGCATGATGCAAGGCTTCAAAGGTATCCCGCGCACTGTGCCCCAAAGCCAAGATGACATGGTTGGCAGGTAAATCTTCCTGCCCTTCAATCTTGACCCCGGTAATTTGCTCATTCTCAATATCAAAGCCAATCACCTTTTGTAAGAACCGAATCTCACCACCTAAGTCAATAATTTCTTGACGCATCTTCTCCACCACACCAACTAGACGGAAAGTGCCAATATGCGGCTTAGCTACATAGGTAATTTCTGCGGGAGCGCCAGCTTTCACAAACTCATGAATAACCTTGCGTCCATAAAACTTAGGATCTTTGATCTGGCTGTACAACTTACCATCTGAAAACGTACCAGCCCCACCCTCTCCAAATTGCACATTGGATTCTGGATTTAAAACATTCTTACGCCATAAGCCCCAAGTATCTTGAGTGCGCTCACGAACTTTTTTGCCCCGCTCAAGGACGATTGGCTTAAAACCCATTTGCGCCAAAACTAGAGCGGCAAAAATACCGCATGGGCCAAATCCAATGACTACTGGGCGCAGTGCTTTTCCAGAATCTATAGTTTCAGGGGCTTTTGCTACAAAGTGGTAGCTCGTATCAGGAGATGGTCTTACATGAATATCTCCAGAAAATTGCTTCAGAAGAACGTCTTCATGCTTTGCAGATAAGTCAACAGTGTAGATAAAAGACAGCGCAACGTTTTTTCGAGCATCGTAGCTACGCTTAAAGACCTCAAATCGAATTAAGTCTTTAGTGTCTAAATTGAGACGCTTCAAAATCGCCTTTTCCAAAGCTTCTGGAGCATGGTCAATTGGGAGACGTAATTCAGTAATACGGATCATGGGTTTTTACGGTACACAGTAATTTGAGGCATTTCGAGGCTCATCAGGAGTCCCAAGCCAAATAATACTGGTTATAAGCTAGCTCAGGCCAGGAGTTGGTTCATAAAGGCGATAATACGTCATGGCTCTACGCGCAACTATCCACAAAGCCGACCTTCATGTCGCAGATTCTGACCGCCACTACTATGGCAGCCACTCTTTAACTATTGCTAAGCACCCTTCTGAGACCGAGCAGCGGATGATGATCCGCATTATCGCCTTTGCTCTGCAGGCAAATGAGGACTTAGTATTTACAAAGGGCTTGAGCGATACCGACGAACCCGATCTTTGGATTAAAGATCTTACCGACGCAATCAAATTATGGATTGAAATCGGCCAACCAGACGAGCGTCGTATTCTGAAAGCCTGTGGTCGTTCTGATCAAGTGATCGTCTATTGCTATGGCGGACATACCAGCAAAATCTGGTGGGATGGTATTGTCAATAAACTGAATCGTGCTCGCAATTTACAAGTAATCTCCATTCCAGCAGAACAAGCGGAAGAGCTGAACAAGTTGGTTGAGCGCAGTATGGTGATCCATGTCAATGTTCAAGATGGTGAAGCTTACGTTTCCTCGGATAAAGGGCAGGTCACTATTACCCCAGAGATTTGGCGAAATAATCAATAGGCATTAAAAATGAAGGTAGTAGTTTTCGATACCAACGTCTTACTAGATCTTTTTGTCTTCAACGACTTTAGAGCGCTTCATTTAAAGCAAGCGCTGATCGAAGGCGAAATAGATGCTCTGGCAACCCCAAATACTCTAGAAGAATTTGCCGATGTGATTGCTCGCCCCCTATTTGCACTCGATGAAGTTCAAATAGAGCGAACCCGCCTGCAATGGCAGGGTTTAGCGAGGCTGAGGGATGATAAAAACTTAGTCAACGCGCCTTGGATATGCCAAGATCCGGATGACCAAGTCTTTTTAGATCTTGCTTACACTGCAAAGCCATGCATCTTATTCAGCAAAGACAATGCAGTACTGCGATTTGCGAATCAGGCTGCAAAAGAACAAGTATTCATTACCGCAGATTACAACGCAGCGATCTTATAGGCTTTGCGCAGCCTGCGCGGCAATCTCAAAAGATCTGAGACGAGCCTGATGATCAAAAATTTGTCCAGTCAAGATGATTTCGTTTGCACCAGTAAGATCCAACCAACGTCGCATCCCCTTCTTTACCGTCTCTAGCGAACCCACTACTGAAACCTGCAAGGTATGATCTGCAGCTGCTCGTTCATGAGGCTCACAAAATTCATTTATGTCAGCAATTGGGGATGGTAATTGTCCGCGAGTATTGCGCCGCATTCTGACAACATTTTGTTGCAGGGTAGTAAATAGATGTTGAGCTTCTTCATCGGTATCCGCAGCAACTACATTCATCACAAATGCTGAATAAGGTTTAGCTTGCTGATCTGATGGCTTAAAGAGCTCACGATAAATCTTCATTGCCTCCAAGAGTTGCTCTGGCGCAAAGTGAGAAGCGAAGGCATAAGGTAAGCCAAAGTGAGCAGCTAACTGAGCACCATACAAACTAGAACCTAAAATCCAGATGGGGACATTGGTGCCCATTCCTGGTATCGCTTTTACAGATTGCCCTTCTTGTAGTGGACCAAAATAATGTTGCAACTCACGGACATCTTGAGGAAAACGATCGTCGCTACCCAATAAATCCCTGCGCAATGCCCTCGCAGTCATTTGATCGGTTCCAGGTGCGCGACCCAAACCAAGCTCAATTCTTCCCGGGTATAAAGATTCTAGGGTGCCAAATTGCTCAGCAATCACCAAGGGAGCATGATTTGGCAACATGACTCCACCAGAGCCCACCCGGATACAAGAGGTGCCAGCAGCAATATAGCCAATTAGGACTGCCGTCGCAGAACTCGCATTGCCCGTCATATTGTGATGCTCAGCCACCCAATAGCGGGTATAGCCCCATTTTTCGGCATGCCTTGCTACATCCAAGGAGTTGCGAAGTGCATCGGCAGCAGTAAAACCCTGGGGAATGGGAGATATATCTAGAATGGAGTATGGGATGGAATTTGCCATCGCTAGATCATACCGAGAAAGTGCATTGTTGACATGAGTAAACCCAAAATGGCCGATCCCGACGATGGCCTCTTTAAGCCAGGCAGCAAATTGCGGCATATTAAAACTGGTGGATTTTATAAAGTGATCCTCTTGGCTAACGTTGAGGCAAACCTCGAGCCAGCCTACGTTTACGAATCCATGCAATCTCATGATTTTTGGATTAGACCCAAAATAGAAATGGAAGATGGGCGCTTTGAGCTTATCTCAGAATAGAAAGTCAGTTATGTCAGAAGAACGCATCACCAACCTAGAAATCAAATTGAGCTTCACAGAAGACCTCATTGAGAAGCTCAATGAGACCGTCTATAAGCAACAACAGCAAATCGAATTTCTGTATCGCGAATTAAAGGCAATTAAAGAACAAGCCAGTGGTAGCGGAGGCGGCGGCGCAAGCCCTCAAGATGAAATCCCCCCACACTATTAATCAACTGCTAATATAGCCATTAGGCATAAACCCCTTACAACACCAGCAAAGGAATCATCCATGAGCAACTTAACTCTATTTCTAGTCCAGTGGGGCTTGACTTCTTTATCCCTTTGGGTCGCCAGTTATATTTTTAGTGGCTTGCGCTTTGCGGATGGTGGCTCATTATTAATTGCCGCCCTTCTGTTGGGATTTGCCAATGCCATCGTTAAGCCTTTGCTCGTTCTTTTCACGCTACCATTAACGGTAGTAACCATGGGTCTCTTCTTGCTCGTGATTAATGCCTTGGTATTGATGCTGGTTTCTGCAGTGGTAAGTGGCTTTACGATCTCCAGCTTTTGGACGGCATTTTTTGCCAGCATCTTTATTTCTCTATTTAGCCTTTTTGTGAGTGGCTTAGTTTTCTAAGAAATTTTCTTAGGCTTAGTTTCTCTTACTTACTTGCAGGATAGATATCAGACCAAGAGTGCAGCGCTGTTTTACATGGCTGCGACTTGGTCGCCAATGATTTAGCATTCTCTGCGGCGATACTAATGCCGCCGGTTAAGAAGCCCAATCCAATAGAGACGGCGCTGTTCACTACCCCCGCCTTATTCACCCCAGCTTTCGGGTTTTGTAATGTTCCCTCAATCTTTACAAGTCCGGCCAGATCCAAGCCCGTTGTAAGGCCTGATTTTTCTCTTGGATTAATACTAATATTGAGAGCCTCGTTGGCAAGATTGATTGAGCCTGCCAAGGTGATATCGAGACGATCCGTCTCAATTCCAACTGAATTCTGAATATTTACCATCCCGCTATTGATGGGCAAGTAGGCAATAGCACAATTCAAAATAGTTTGATTGGATTTCTTATACATCGGATTGATTTCATCTATTACAGTGATGACAAAGTCCCCGCCTTTATTGATGAACTTCGAATCTAATTTACTTTGCCCCACAGAAAGCTGAATAGCCCCATTGGCTCGACTAGCCATTTGATGCGGACTCACACCGCTTCCCTGTAAGTTCCAGGCCACTTTTGTATCGCCCCCAGAAACCTTAGCACTTGAATCGGTGACGGCAATAATTTGCTCTAAAGTAAAGTCCTTAGCAATACCCTTCACAGAAATCTTAGGCGCAGGGCTGGTGAACTGAGTAATGAAAAGTTGCGCTTGGGCACTTCCCTTGCCTATATTAAAGCTGACATCGCTTGCATCAATCCTATCTTTCTGAAATTGGAGTGTCGTTTTGAAGTTAGTAAACGGCGCCTGATGGGGAATCCCAAGCTCAGCAATATTGATATGAATAAGGCCATCAGCTAAAGGTAAAAGGTCAAAAGGCAGTGCGTCATCGGAGAATAAATACTTACCTTGGGCCTTATGTGTAGATGCTTGGGAAGTTTTTCCAGCTGATCCAGCAGCAGCAACAGAACCCGATAAGGGCGCCAAATCAAAGGACTTTGAATTGAGATTGATATTAAATTTTGGTAAAAGATCTGGCTTTTTATCAATCTCGCCCGTAATCGCAAGCGACTTACCGTTTAAGTTCAGGACCAAATCGAGATCCATTTTGACTGGCGACTGATTCCAAGCGAAGTAAGCATTACGCAGTGAAGTTGTTTTACCTTTTAGATTTAAGGTGTAGTTAGCATGCTGAACATCCACCAGCAACGTAGACTTACCATCGCCACCATCTAAAGAAAGCTTAGGAATACCAATCGAACTGGTTGCTTTTTCTCCGTCCTGATAATTGATATGCGCATCTACGACATCAACAGTATTAATGGAGACAAGTGCGTTACTAGAAGAGTCGCCGGGCGCAGACTGTATAGCCGTACCACTGGTAACTAGCGTAGGCGGAGTGAGATCCCAATTACCCTCCCCGGCTTTATTGGTTTGCAAGTTTGCCTCTAAACCCCTTATGCCAATTCTGCTGATTTCAACACTACCTTTTAGCAGTGGGAGTATCCTAATGTCTAATTCAATGTGCTTGAATATAAACATATCAGGATTGCTTGCCCATGAAGCATTGCTCAACGATACCTGTTCGGCTTTTACGCTAATTGATGGGAAAAGACTCAGGCTGACTGGCCCGGTAATTTTCAACTCACGCCCAGTAGCCTCTTTGACCGAAGAACTCAGGAGCTTAGTTACCTGGGCAGGATTAACAAAAGACGACGCGTACCATGCGCCCAAACCCATTATGGCAAGACAGCCCATCAGGGCAATCAGAGAAATTTTCAAGGTTTTATTCACCTACCCATTCTAAATCGAGTGCTAGATCGGGGCCAAGACTCATCACCCCTAGATTAAAATGAAGCAATGAGCACAGATAATCTACCGAAGTGTCCTGCCTGCCAGGAAGATATGACCTACCCCGACGGGGAAAATTACGTTTGTGCCCAGTGTGGCCATGAATGGCCTATTGCTGCTGTTGCAGAAGAGGCTGAGGCTGGGCTCATTGTGAAAGATGCCAATGGCAATCTTCTAGCAGATGGCGATACAGTCACCCTCATCAAAGACCTCAAGGTCAAAGGCTCATCCACTACCCTGAAGGTTGGCACCAAGATTAAAGGGATTCGCCTGGTATCAGGCGATCATGAGGTTGACTGCAAAACAGAAGCGGGCAATATGCTACTCAAAGCATGCTTCCTGAAAAAAGCCTAGTGCTATCGGAATCTAGGCTTTTCCATTCCACGAAAGTTTAGGTGCTTGCCTTCTTTAAGACTGCATAAATCTGATCTTTTAAAAGGAGTTTTTCCTTTTTCAAGATCTCGATTTCCTCTGGAGTACTCGGCTCTGAATGGGACTCCATTCTTTGGATCTTTTGATCTAAATTATTGTGCTTATCAAATAAATGTGAGAAATGACGATCAGACGTTTTCAACTTAGTAATGAGTTCACGATATTCAGGAAACATAGATCCTCTTGATATTTGGGTTACACAAAACTTCACGCTTTTAGTGTAGCAACCCTGCATTGCAAGAACAATGGCTACGTCCATCTATTTATTTCACCCCAACCCTTGTAATCTGCAGGAAAAACCCCATATAGGAAAGGCGCATTCCCGAGGGAATTTGCAGTAATATCAGATAGTGCATCAAGCATAATAACTACCGAAAGAAGGGTAATAAACCATGGCTACAAAGAAGTCTCCAGCAAAAAAGAAAGTAGCTACCAAGGTGGTAAAAAAAGCCCCTGTTAAAAAAGCTGTCAAGAAAGTTGCCACTAAGAAAGTAGCAAGCAAAAAGACAGTCAAAAAGGTAGTGAAAAAACCAGCGGCCAAGAAAGTGGCTGCAAAGAAGCCTGCTGCCAAAAAAGTAGCAGTTAAAAAATTAGCGGCAAAGAAACCTGCGGCCAAAAAGCCAGCAGCGAAGAAAGTTGCCAAGAAGACTGCAAAACCTGCTTCATCTAAATCACCTAAAGTAGACCAATATGGTCTTGAGCAAGATGATGAGTTTTACGGTCTGTACTTTGCCAAGTCTACTAACAAGGGATTGGTTGAAGTAAAGCCCTGCACTTTCTCGCTGATGTATTGGTGGAAAGGTTTGCTTGGCTACCCTGACATGATCGAGATCTCCAAGGGAAGCAATACTGCTATGTTGCAGTTTGAGTCTACATTTGGTGGTGGTGATTCTGGCGAGACTGAATTAACCGAAAAAGATGTACTGGATATTGATCACATCATTGAAGTAGATGAAGAGGAAATGATGATCTCCCTCTACTCCTATGTGCCTATCCCAGTGCCCGAGAAATTGGTTGGAGCTTTGAGCCTAGCTGTTCTCAACATTAACCCAGAAACTCGCTATGGCAGCCTAGAGATCTGCCCAACCGAGAATGAAAGTGGTGAAACTGAGCACTTCTTGCGTTACCGTGCTGCAACCTATTTGCGTGGCATCAAGTCTGGCAAGGTGGAAGCAATCGAAAGCATGGTTACCAATGGTTCTGAGTTCTTTGGTCTTGCTTTAGATGCGATGTGCGTCAACAAGTCGATTAAGAAATGGTTGCTTAGCTAAGCATCAATCAATGGCGAATGAACTAGTCGCCACTATCTGCAAAGGTAGATATAAGTTAAGGGAAAACGGTCATTGACCGTTTTTCTGCTTTCTAGGATCGTCGCAGTTCTCTTTCCTAGTTTTTTGCACTCCTCCAACGCAACCTCCTGCGCTTCATTTTCTTTTGCGTCCTTAGGCGCATGAACCCCAACCGTGCCATCTGATTGCTTGTACACACCAAACTGACTGACTGGTGTGGAGCAGGCTGCTAATAGCAAACATATTAGTAGAAATAAATAGCGACTTAACATTTTGAATGCTGCCCAACAGATAGAAGATGAATGAATTCTATCTTATCCCAACTTATAAAAACCGGGAATTTACTGCATTAAGCCCGAAAGAACTTCTCTTTAAGTATGAGAGCAACCGAGACAAGACCAACCATAATAGGCACTTCCACCAAGGGTCCAATCACTGCTGCAAAGGCTGCTCCAGAGTTAATTCCAAATACCGCAATAGCTACTGCAATAGCTAACTCGAAGTTGTTGCTAGATGCTGTAAACGATAAAGTGCAGCAACGCTTGTACTCTATGCCCATTTTGATGGTGATAAAGAACGTCAACAAGAACATCACAACAAAGAAGACCAGCAACGGAATCGCAATGGTGACGACATCCATTGGCAGCTGAAGGATCAACTTTCCCTTCAGGCTAAACATGACGACAATCGTAAAGAGTAGCGCCACCAAGGTGAGCTTGCCTATTCTGGGAACGAAAGTATTTTGATATGACTCTCTCGACACAAATTTGAGTGCAATGTATCTAGTCAGGAAGCCAGCCACGCAAGGAACCCCTAGATAGATAGCAACTGTCTTGGCGATCTCGCCAATCGTGATGCTGACAACAGAGCCTGCAAAGCCAAAATATGGCGGCAGAACTGTTAAGAAGAAATAGGCATAAACACTAAAAAACAACACCTGAAATACCGCATTAAATGCCACTAAGCCAGCCGCATACTCTGTAGAGCCTTTGGCAATATCGTTCCACACAATCACCATTGCAATACAAGGCGCTATCCCAATGAGTATTAAGCCGGCCATATATTCTGGCTGATTGGGAACAAAGAGGATGGCCAAGAAGAACATCAAGGTAGGTGCCACAATCCAGTTGAGCAAGAATGCCAAACCAAAGATATGCTTGTCTCTGAAGACATCCGGCAAGTCTTCGTACTTCACCTTGGCAAATGGTGGATACATCATCAATATCAATCCAACGGCTATTGGGATATTGGTAGTGCCAGATTGAAATGAATTAATGAACCCCTCTACGCCAGGAACAAAATATCCCAAGCCAATGCCCGCAGCCATGGCAGTAAAAATCCAAACTGTGAGGTATCGATCTAAAAAGGAAAGTTTGCTGGTAACTGTACTCATGATTTGGCGTGAATTTCTTGAAGACTGAGTGAATTGAGTCGATCTAAAGGCATATCCGCCAAAAGATCAATGCGTTTTTTTAAGCCAATCATGACTTCTTTAAATGCGCGGCGTTTGTCGTCATCCGTGCCAGGCACTTGTGATGGATCCGGGAAGCCCCAGTGGGCGGTAGCCGGTTTACCGGGCCAGAATGGGCATACCTCACCAGCAGCATTGTCACAAACGGTGATGATGAAATCCATCTTTGGAGCTTCTGGCAAACTAAACTCATCCCATGATTTGGAGCGTAACTTAGATTGGTCGTAACCCATCTGCAAAGCCAGCTCACGTGCAAAGGGATTTACTGAACTGCCCGGAGTAGATCCTGCTGAATAACCTACAAACTTTCCGCTAGCGTGAGTTGAGGCAAGAGCCTCCCCTAAAACGGACCGAGCAGAATTATGGGTACATAAAAAGAGAATATTGAATTGCTTCATTTAGCCTTCGCCTTTTTCAAGATTAATACTGGAGCGCATGATTTGCCACCACAGCAGTTCTCAAGCAAGAATCCGCTTAACTCTTGCACCAAGCCTACATTGGGTCGATAGATGAGATTGCGACTTTGACGCTCTACTGACAATAAATCAGCGCTTACCAGTTCTTTCAAGTGAAAACTCAGTGTGGCATTAGCAACTCCTAGTTTTTCAATCATCTCGCTAGGCGTTAATCCGGTGTCACCACGCTGAACTATCAAGCGAAAAATATTCAAGCGGGTCTCTTGACCCAGAGCCAGGAATGCTTTGATGGCATCAGTATTTTTCATATTTCCAATTGTATCGAAATATATATTTCATAATAGTGACAATCAATGTCACATAACTGACATATATGTGTCATATTTGCTTGAAAATAGAGAAAATTAAACGTAGGATTGATTGAAGATACGCCAATACAACGAATTCACAATCAACCCAGGAATCAGCATGAGCCAAAAGAAATTAGTTAAGCAGCTATTAAAAAAGCTCGATAAATTAGAGTCAGACAGAGAAAAGCTCATCGACAAGCTTGGAAAAGCATTGGATAAGCTGGATAAAAAAGTAGCCGCCAAAAAAACTCCAGCCAAGAAGGCTGCGGCGAAAAAGGCTCCTGTTAAGAAGGCGCCTGCAAAGAAAGCTGCCGCTAAGAAGGCACCCACAAAGAAAGCACCCGCTAAAAAAGCTGCCGCTCCAAAGCCCGCCACCACAAATGAAGCAAGCTAATGGGTCAAAAAGGCAAAGATAAGCTAGAGCAATCTAGTTACGACGATCAGCTTCGCTCATTGCAGATTGAGTTGGTCAAACTGCAAAATAGTCTGATCAGCAAAGGCGATCAAATACTGGTCATTCTTGAAGGTCGTGATACAGCAGGCAAGGATGGCACTATTAAAGTGATCACCCAACACTTAAGCCCCAGGGAAACTCGCGTGGTTGCCCTCGGAAAACCATCCGATACCGAATCTGCGGAATGGTACTTTCAGAGATACGTAGCCGAACTACCCAAAAAAGGTGAGTTTGTTCTCTTCAACCGCAGCTGGTACAACCGTGCCGGCGTTGAGGTGGTCATGAATTTCTGTACGAAGGAACAGTACGCCAACTTCATGGGAACCGTAAATGAACTTGAGTCTATTCTGACCAGCTCTGGCATAACGATTCTCAAATACTATTTAGATATCTCTAAAAAGGAACAGGCTGTTCGTCTTGCAGATAGAGCTAAAGATCCACTCAAGCAATGGAAGATTAGCCCGATTGATCAGCAAGCGCAGAAAAACTGGGATGCCTATAGCAAGTGCAGAAATGACATGCTAGAAAAAACCAGCTCTAAAGATGCGCCCTGGATCGTTGTGAAGGCGAACGATAAAAAAGTTGCTCATCTTAATATGATTCAGGATCTTCTATCTCGAGTTTCATACCCAGGAAAAGATAAAGGCTTGCTGAAGGCTGATAAGGATGTCGTCTTCAAATGGGACGGCAAACTATCTAAGCTCGAAAAATAAGTCCTTAAAAAACCTCGGGAACATACATTTCAGGCGGTACTGGCCCTCGTAGGTAATCCGGGTTATGAACGCGTTTTGGCAAGGTAATCACTGGATGATCAATCTCTTTATACGGGATTTGGTCCAATAAATGCGTAATGCAATTTAGACGTGCTTTTTTCTTGTCATTGGCGGCAACTACCCACCAAGGCGCCTCAGGAATATGCGTACGTTCAAGCATGGTCTCCTTGGCCTTGGTATAGGCCTCCCACAACCTTCTTGCCTCTAAATCCATTGGACTTAACTTCCACTGCTTTAATGGATCGTGAATACGCATCATGAAGCGGTTGTACTGCTCGTCATCAGAAATGGAGAACCAATACTTAATCAAGATAACGCCTGAACTAATCATCATGCGCTCAAGATCAGGAACTGTTCTTAAAAATTCTTCATACTCTTCATCAGTACAGAAACCCATCACCTTTTCAACGCCAGCGCGGTTGTACCAGCTTCTATCAAATAGAACGATCTCGCCGCCAGCAGGTAACTGGGAAATATATCGTTGAAAGTACCACTGCGTCTTTTCGCGTTCATTAGGTGCGGGCAAAGCAACTACTTTACAAACCCGGGGATTTAATCGCTGGGTAATGCGCTTAATCGCCCCACCCTTACCAGCAGAATCTCGACCTTCAAATAGGACTGCCACCTTAAGCTTGTTCTCTACCACCCAGTCTTGAAGCTTTACTAACTCTCCCTGGAGTCTAAAGAGTTCTCTGAAGTAAACATTACGTGGAATTTGTGAGTGACTGTCACCATCAGGAGAAAGGCGATCATCATCGAGCTCCATTTCAAGCTCTTCATCCATGCTGTCCAGAATCTCTTCTTGTGCACGGCGATACCACTCGGCCATTTCGTTATGTTTTGATGTCATATTGTTTCCCTAATAATACTTATAGCGGGGGAAAATGACACTTTTGTTACATAGAAGGCTGATTGCCCTTTAATTGATTAGAAATCGCCTCTTGACTATGCAATGCCAGCCATTTTCGGTCTCTGGAAGCCTCAGGACTAGCTCCCGAAGGTGACAAAAAGGTAAGCTCCACGATCAGTTTCCGATCCTTCAAGATCTTAGCCATGGATTCCAGTAAACCCATCTCACCCACAAATGCCGGCACTTCGCTTCTCTCACCAGATGAAAAGGATCTATAGGCAATTGCAAGGGAATAGACCGGCACCTGAGCAATAACAGCAGATTCAAATAAATTAGGCTTGAATGGTAGGACGCCCTTACCTATTGTGGAGGTGCCCTCTGGAAAAATGCAAACAGACTGAGCTTTAAGTACATCACTCACTTCGTTAGCAACATGCTTTCCATGACGAGCACTATCACGCTTGATAAATACCGTACCCAATTGCTTGGCCATCCATCCAAATATAGGCCAACCCTCTACATCGGACTTTGCTACAAAGCGAATAGGTTTAAAAGCATTGATAGCGTGGATATCCATCCAAGAGATATGGTTTGATGCCAGTAGATAGGGTGTGGCAGGAAGAATTTCTGGATTCCTGAGTCTTAATTCAATACCAAAAATAGCTAGCAGTCTTCTTGACCACTTCTGAATATGCCTATTTTTAGCTTCCTGAGTGGCAAATGGAAACTGAAAAGACAGAGTCGCCAATCCAGCAATCACATGACACCACACCAGAACCCACGACCATGCAGTTGTACCAAATTGCACAGGGGAATGTTTCGGAGGCTGATTCTGACTCATATGGGTTAAGAATATAAATCAATTACTAAAAATAATTGCATCGTCATAAAACTGTCTTAGAACTGTCATGCTGGTTTCATACTCAGTAGGCTTAATACTGTTTCATGATGCATTACAAAGCCATCTGGATTTCAGACGTACACCTAGGAACATCAGGGTGTCAGGCAGACTACCTTCTCGATTTCCTTAAGCACAACGAAGCAGATAAATTCTACTTAGTTGGCGACATTATTGACGGCTGGAGATTGAAGAAGTCTTTCTACTGGCCTCAATCACATAACGACGTTGTTCAAAAGCTCTTACGTAAAGCGCGCAAGGGCACCGAAGTCATCTATGTTCCCGGAAACCATGATGAAAGCGCCAGACAGTTCTTTGGAATGTCTTTTGGTGATGTCAAGATAGTTGAAGAAGTCATTCACACAACCGCAGATGGTAGAAAGCTATGGATAACCCATGGCGATCAGTTTGATGGAGTCATGCAATACGCCAAGTGGCTTGCATACGTTGGTGACAACCTCTATTCGCTCATTCTTTACGTAAATCGTTATTTCAATATGATGCGCGCCAAGATGGGGCTGCAATATTGGTCGCTATCGCAATACCTTAAACACCAAGTAAAGAATGCAGTCTGCTATATCGCAGACTTTGAACACATCATGGCCAGAGAGGCCCGCTTAAGAGGCTGTGATGGCGTAGTTTGTGGACATATTCACAAAGCAGAAATTCGCGAGATCGATGGCTTGCTGTATTGCAACGATGGTGATTGGGTCGAGAGCCTTACTGCCTTAGTTGAAACACAAACAGGCGAACTCCAAATTATTCACTGGACACAGATCAAGGGTGAGCCAGTTGAGTCACCTCAAATCACTCTTCAACCTGCTATCGAATCACTCATCAAAGAGGCTGCGCTATGAAAATTATGATCATTACAGATGCATGGGATCCACAAGTAAATGGTGTTGTCCGCACCCTGAAACAAACCCGCGCTGAATTAACTGCCATGGGGCATCAAGTAGAGATGATTACTCCCAATGGCTTTAAATCGATTCCCTGCCCAACCTATCCTGATATCGCCCTCTCACTCTTCCCGGGCAAAGAAGTAGCTCGTCGCATTAAAGAATTTGCACCGGATGCAATGCATATTGCAACAGAAGGTCCTCTAGGTTTATCTGCTCGCGCCTACGCAGTTAAAAATCGCCTGCCTTTTTCTACTGCTTATCACACTCGCTTCCCGGAATATGTCAAAGCCCGTACCGGCATTCCTCTAGCAATTACCTATGCATTTATTCGCTGGTTTCATAAACCGTCAATGGCTGTCATGGCGCCAACGATTGTCGTAAAGGATGATCTGGAAGCTTATGGTCTAAATAACGTGGTGTTGTGGTCAAGAGGTGTTGATCTGGATATCTTTAAGATGCAAGATTCCAAAGCCTTAAATACCGCGCATCCCATCTTTTTATACGTTGGCAGAGTTGCTGTTGAGAAAAACATCAACGCTTTTTTAGAAATTGATTTACCAGGTTCAAAGTGGGTGGTAGGAGACGGTCCAGCGATGGCTGGAATCAAAGAAAAATATCCAGAAGTGAACTATCTGGGAGTGCTTCAGCAGCATGAGTTAGCAAAAGTGTATGCAGCAGCAGATGTCTTTGTATTTCCTAGCAAGACCGATACCTTTGGTTTAGTGTTACTGGAAGCAATGGCTTGCGGAACACCAGTAGCAGCCTATCCAGTAACCGGTCCGATTGATGTACTGGGAAATTCTAATTCTGGCGCCATGAACGAAGACTTGCGTGAGGCTTGCATGCAGGCCCTCAAGATTCCTCGCGAAGTAGCACGCGCACATGCAGAGAAATTCTCCTGGAGAGCGGCTTCAGAGCAATTTGCCAATCACCTTAAGCCTGTCCCAACAACAGAAGTTCATGTAACGGCTCTAGCCTAAGAAGACCCATCTTGAACTCCCCATATCACATAGATCAGAACCCCCATAAGGGTAATCGAGGCCTTGCCAGAGCATGGCATGCGGCCAAGAACTCTTGGTGTGGTTTGGTTTATGCATTTAAGGAAGAGAGTGCCTTTAGACAAGAGCTGACTTTATTTGCATTGCTAATACCAGTTGCCCTCTTGTTGCCGATCACACTGCTAGAGAAATCATTACTAGTTTCCTCTTTGATGATGGTGCTGGTTATTGAACTATTGAACTCCAGCGTGGAAGCAGCGATCGATCGAATCTCCTTCGAACATCATGATCTCTCCAAAAGGGCAAAAGATTTTGGTAGTGCCGCCGTCATGCTTGCGCTATTTGTCGCAACTCTACTCTGGGCTGCAGTTTGCATCCCCTTACTCCTGAAACTTTAATTACCTACTAAGGCCAGCCATGTCTGATATCCCTAATCCAATTGGTTCATTTGAGATTTTTACCCCTAAGAAAGTCAAAGCATTAAAAAGAAATAAGCCAAACCCGCTTAAAAAGCTCTCTAAAAAATTAGCTAAAAAGCTATTTGGCAAGAAGTTTGTGACAAAGACCAGGGCTGAGCTCAGAGAAGTAACACCTGTTCCTGCGGTTCAGATTGATAAACCTAAAAAGCCTGCCTTTCAAATTGTTTGGGCAAGCACACCGAGCGAGATTAAAGAAGCACAAAGATTGCGCTATAAAGTATTCGCCGAAGAAATGGGTGCCAACCTCCCTAAGAACGCTGAAGGCTTAGATGTTGATGAATTCGATTCCTATTGCGATCATTTATTGATTCGTGATCAAGATAGCCTGAAAGTAGTTGGTACCTATCGCGTATTGCCCCCACATAAGGCACAAGAAATTGGTCGCCTCTATTCTGATTCCGAGTTTGATTTATCCCGTATTGATCACCTGCGCCCTAAATTGGTTGAGCTTGGCAGATCCTGTGTACACCAAGACTATCGCTCAGGAGCAGTCATCATGGCGCTATGGAGTGGCTTAGCTCAGTACATGCAAAAGAACGGTTACGAAATCATGCTTGGCTGTGCCAGTATTCCAATGGCAGATGGCGGCCACTTTGCAGCGAGTCTCTATAACTCCCTAGGAAATGATCAAATGGCTCCAACAGAGTTTCATGCTTTCCCGCGCTTGCCTTTACCTTTGGATAAATTAAATGGCGGTTTAGATGTGCAGCCCCCACCATTAATCAAGGGCTACCTAAAACTGGGGGCAAAAATTTGCAGCTCCCCAGCCTGGGATCCAGACTTCAATACAGCTGACTTATTGACGATGCTCCGCCTTTCAGAAATCAACCCTCGTTACGCAAAGCATTTTCTAGGTTTGCAATAGTCTAGGATCAGCCCTAAAACAAAAAGCCATTTCGAATAGAAGTGGCTTTTTTATTCCGAGACATATATTTACTTAAAGCTGACTTGGTAAGAACGCCCTACCCTTTCCCATTCTGCCGCCTCTTTCAGAAGGCTAAATTCAGTCAAGGGATGCTCGGCAACCCATTCCTTTGGAAGGCTAACTAAATACGAACCATCGTGTTCAGAAACTTTTACTTTAGGAAAATTGGTGTCATTTCGGCCGCGACACAGCACTTGAGCCAGTCGCAAACAAAAGAGCATGCGCCAATCTTCAAAGCTAGCATTATTCGCCAACTTGCCTAGCTTGCCAGTATGCCCAATGAGTAATGCGGCAAGCCTGGCCTGATCATTTTTAGAGAATCCCGGCATATCTGCATTGCCTGCTATGTAGGCAGAATGTTTGTGATAACCGTTGTGGGAGATTGATAAGCCGATTTCATGTAAATTGGCTGCCCACTGCAATAACGCCACGTTATCCGCCCTGCTCTCCGATTCAGGTTTTGGCAATTGCTGTAAAAAATCTGCAGCTAATTTACCAACCCGATCTGCCTGCTCTCGATCGACGGTGTAGCGTTGCATAAATTGCTCTACAGTCACATAGCGCATATCGTGATGTTGTGATCGGCCAAGTAAGTCATACAAGACACCACTTCGCAATGCAGCGTCCGTTACCTCCATCTCTTCAATGCCTAATTCATCGAATGCCGCCAACATAATCGCTAAACCGCCTGGCCAAACAGATCTTCTGTCATCCTTCAGACCCTCTAGCTCTACTTGATTTACATGCTCATACTTGAGAAGGTGTTTTTTGAGATTCTTAAGGCCTTCGCGGGTAATCATTCCACTCGAGCTATTGACGCGGCCCATCGTTAAGCCGTCACCACTTCCATTGAAATGATTGGCTCCTATGAGATCAGCTAAAGCTCTAGCGGTACCGGAAGAGCCAATAACCTGCTTCCAACCACTTTTTAAATAAGCTCCTGATATAACCTGTATTTCACGGCGTGCAGCCAACTCAGCCTCTTTAAAAGCATGGGCATCGATATTTCCCTTGGGGAAAAAACGCATGCTATGAGATACGCAACCAATATAGAGACTTTCCATCAACTTTGGCTCATAACCCTTGCCAATGATGAATTCAGTAGAACCGCCGCCAATATCAATAACCAATCTATTACCTTGAACTGCTTGAACTTCATGTGCTGCGCCAATATAGATGAGTCGAGCTTCCTCAACTCCAGCAATGACTTCAATCGGGAACCCTAGGGCTACTTGTGCATCTTCAATAAATTGCTGAGAATTTTTAGCAACGCGCAAAGTATTAGTTGCTACCGCGCGAACATTGCCAGGATCAAAGCCGCGAATGCGCTCTCCAAAGCGCCGAATAGCAATCAAACCCCGTTGATAGGCGTCATTACCAAGTAACTTGTTCTCAGTGAGACCAGCAGCCAAGCGAACTGTCTCACGCAAGGTATCAATAGGACGTAACTGTGTGCCAGAGGGGGTATTTACCGCTTGGGCTACCAACATGCGAAAACTATTCGATCCTAAATCGACCGCAGCCACAAGGTCTTCTGAATGAACTAAAGGATCTACGGGATTGCTGGCCAAAATATTCCCCAAAAATGGAATGCTGTATCAATTATGTCTATTTTATGTAAAAACCATGACATCCTGATGAAATCAACAGCAAGCCTTTGTGGCTGGGATATACGAGCCTTGTTTAGGCTGCTAAGTTTTGCTCTGAGCTAGAACAATCGCGATTACCGAAGCTACATAAAATGCAGCAATCGCCAGATTTTGGCTTCAAGATAGCGCTACATGAGCGGCAGCGATACAAGTGCTGAGCACCTTCTTCGGAATTAATAAGCTCGGAAGCCTGGCAATGGGGGCAGGTAACGATAGATTGGAGATAGTTGGTCTTATTCACAATGTAATAGTGAACCAGAATTATTTCAATATTGTGTCAATGCAGATTTATTAAGCAATCATTGCGATCTCTAAATGCAAAGTGTCTGATATACACTGGGTATTAAAGGGATTTACTCTTACAAAGGAAGTTATATGACTGAATGGGAAATGTATGGGGCTATTGCCCTAAGACTGGGTCTAGCTTTGCTTGTGGGTACCATTCTGGGTCTAAACCGCTGGCTTCACCACAAATCAGCAGGCATTCGCACGCATTCGTTAGTAGCCATTGGTTCGGCAACCGCTGTTTTACTCATTAGCGACTTTGTTCAAGATGATGCGCAATCTGTCAGCCGTGTTTTACAAGGTCTGATAACCGGCCTTGGATTTTTAGGGGCCGGCGTCATTATTCGCGAGCAGAGATTACAAAAAATTCACGGGCTCACTACTGCGGCAAGCATATGGTCCTGCGCATTAATTGGCGCCGCTTTTGGGGCGGGTCAATTTGCTTTAGGCGGACTTAGTCTGGCTGCTATTTTACTAACGCTGGTAATAGGCGGCCCTCTCGAGAAACTTGTCTCTAGGGTGAGAGGCGTCAAACGAGGCTCTGAAGTATCTAGGGAGTCGGATTAAAGCCCAATTGAAGACATCAGAAAAATAGTTTTGTCATATTTGTTTGCTAGGATTGGCTCCATCTTGATCCTTAGTTGAAAAAATATGAGCAAATACCTATACGAAGACGCTGTAAAACAATTACAAGAGTCTGGCAGCATTGGATTGGCGGACTTAAAAAACCTCCCCCATGAAGATCTAGTAGAACTACTTGAGGAAATTAAGGTTTGGTGTCTTTATGCCAACGGCAAAGCCGAGAAGCTACCTAAAGAATCCAAAAAGAAGAAGAAAAAGAAAAAAGATTAAGACTTAAGAAGTAACGCGCTCTTTAGGGAATCGGAGCATAAACTTACTACCTCTTCCCGGAGTGCTTTCTATTATCAGCTGAGCCTGGTGCCGATTGGCAATATGCTTCACGATAGCTAATCCCAAACCTGTTCCACCCGTATCTCTTGACCGACTTCGATCTACACGATAGAAGCGCTCAGTTAACCTTGACAGGTGCTCAGATGCAATGCCTGGGCCCGTATCAGCAACGGAGAACTCACCCTGCCCTTGCTCGTTAACATTCCACACAACGCCGATAGACCCAATATCTGGTGTGTAGCGGATGGCATTGGATACCAAATTACTGAATGCAGAAAGAATTTCTCTTTCATCTCCCAATAAATTCTGTTTTGAGTGCACATCAAAATTAAAGGTGTGCTTGCCTTGAGAAAGCGCTTCAGCATCATTCTTCAGCAGCGCCATTAAAGTCTCGACTTTGACTACCGTATTTGTGGCTGGCAATGCATTTGACTCGAGGTTTGCCAAGGTCAATAAGTCCTCAACCAAACTCTTCATCCTCTGTGCCTGCGACATCATCATTTCAAAGTATTGATCCTGCTGATCCTTCTTAAGCTCTAGGGACTGGACAGTCTCCAAGAAGCCCATCAGCACAGTAATCGGTGTGCGCATTTCGTGAGAAACATTGGCTACGAAATCACGCCGCATCGCATCGGCTTTTTGCAAATCAGTTACATCTTGAATCAAAAGAAGGTTGCGCTTTTGACCAAAGGGGAAAGCTTGCAACATCAAACTCAAGCTACCATCGGGCCCCATGCGCTCCATTAGCAAAGGCTCATCAAAATTACGCTTATTTAAATACTGTATGAATTCTGGGCGTCGTATCAAAAAATTAATACGCTGCATGACATCGCGTTTAAAGATGAGTCCAAAGAATCTCTCAGCAATACCGTTACACCATTCAATCTGGTCGCTCTCATCGAGCATGACAATTCCATTTGGGGATGCCTGGAATGCCTCAATAAAGTGCTCGTGTTGCTGCTCAATACTTCGGATATGTTGCTTTAGGTTTCTGACTAGACGCTGAAGCCTAAAAAATACCTCTTCCCAAAAGCCACTGGGTAAGGGCATGCTTTCAACAGAATCAGCAAGGGTATATTTTCTCAGGCGGGCTAAGTTAATGTAAGCGTAGACCAGCGGAATGGAGAGTACAGATATTCCCACTGCGATAGCCCACTGCGCACCCCATAAAGACAATGTTGTGAACGCCAATACAAATGCGACGCAAATAATGACAAAGAAACGGGTGAGTACAGATAGCATGATGCAATATTAGAGCATCTCCAAAAATCCTTGGAGATTCCCAATAAAATCAACAAATACGGGCTTAAGTTTCGGTTGGAGTCTTGGTTATGCGGTAGCCGCTACCACGCACTGTCTCAATATAGCGGTCACAGTCAAACGGAGCGAGAGCTGCTCTTAAGCGCTTAATATGAACGTCAACCGTTCTTTCTTCGATATAAACCTCGCTACCCCACACCTTATCTAGCAAGCTGCCCCGAGAGTGAACACGCTCAGGATTGGCCATGAAATACTGAAGCAATCGAAACTCTGTTGGCCCAAGAGCGATGGATTTAGGCTCCTGATTCGGCCAGATAGTCAGTACACGATGAGAGCTTGGATCCAGCTTTAATAGACCAACAGTCAGTGGACCGGTATCCTCGATCGGCATCTGCCTCCGTAGGATTGCCCTCACCCTAGCCACTAATTCTTTTGGAGAAAATGGCTTAGTAACATAATCATCGGCGCCCGAGTCCAAGCCAAGAACCTTATCAGACTCTTCACTTTTGGCGGTCAGCATCAAAATCGGCAATGCCTTAGTGCGTTCATTAGAGCGCAGCTCTTTTGCAAACTGGACGCCAGATTTGCCAGGCAACATCCAATCCAGAATGATCAGATTAGGTAGCTGATCCTTCATCATCGTCAATGCGAGATCGGTTTGCATGGCCTTTTCAACTTCATAGCCTGCATGTGACAGGTTAATCGCAATCAATTCTGCAATTGATGGCTCATCCTCTACTATGAGTATGCGGTGAGTCATTATTAGGGGCCCCTAATTATTGTCTGTTGGCTTCGCGGACTAAATCTTCATGCGGGATGTGACGTACATCAGACCCCTTAGCAATGTAGATGACGAACTCTGCAATATTTTTGGCGTGATCACCGATACGCTCAATTGCCTTCGCAATCGTCAGCATATCCAAGCCTGTACTGATCATATGTGGATCTTCAGACATATAGGTGATGAGCTTACGAACAAAGCCTCTGAACTCTTCGTCAATCTGACGGTCTTCCTGGACCACATCAGCGGCTGCAATAGTATCTAGACGAGCAAAAGCATCCAGGCTACGACGCAATAAGGAAATTGCCATTTGACCTGAAAGACGAATCTCCGCAACGTTAATGTTGTGCGGCAAGCCGGATTCAATTAAGCGCTTAGTACGCTTAGCTACACGCTCAGCCTCGTCACCAGCACGCTCTAGATTGGTAATGGCTTTAGATACCGCCATTACCAAACGCAAGTCTCGAGCAGTTGGCTGTCTGCGTGCAATCAGCTCAGTACAAGCCAAGTCGATCTGAATCTCCAAGTCATTGACTAACTTTTCATTTTCGATCACTACATTGCAGGTATCGAGATCCATTTGCGTAAAAGCACGCATCGCTGTTGCGATTTGGGATTCGACTAAGCCACCCATTTCAAGCAAGCGGCTTGAAAGAGAATTGAGATCGGCATCAAATTGTGATGATAGGTGTTTATCTGGCATACATTTCTCCAATTAACCGAAGCGACCGGTAATGTAGTCTTCGGTCTCTTTACGCTTAGGCTTAATAAATATCTCGTCCGTTTTGCCGTACTCAATCAGGCTACCTAAATACATGTAAGCTGTGTAGTCTGATACACGGGCTGCTTGTTGCATATTATGGGTCACAATGGCAATCGTGTAGTCATTCTTGAGCTCATGGATCAACTCTTCTACTTTGCCGGTAGAAATAGGGTCCAAGGCTGATGTTGGTTCATCCAGCAAGATGACTGAAGGCTTCACTGCCACGCCACGCGCAATACACAATCGCTGCTGTTGACCGCCAGAAAGGGATAAGCCACTCTGGTTTAACTTATCTTTCACTTCATTCCACAAGGCTGCTTTGTTCAGGGCCCACTCTACGCGCTCATCCATTTCAGAGCGGGAGAGCTTTTCATAGAGACGCACACCAAAAGCAATGTTTTCATAAATGGACATCGGGAATGGGGTTGGTTTCTGAAAAACCATACCAATTCGGGAGCGCAGTAGATTTAGATCTTGGCCTGGCTCGAGAATATTCTGGCCGTAGAAGTTAATTTCGCCTTCGGCACGTTGACCTGGATAGAGGTCATACATTCGGTTGAGAGTTCTGAGTAAAGTCGATTTACCACAACCTGATGGGCCAATAAAAGCAGTTACCTTACCTTGCTCGATATCCAGGTTAATTTTTTTCAAGCCTTGAAACGCGCCATAGTAAAAATTAAGATTACGCACTTCAATGGCATTTACTGCCGCATTTTGCGGTTCTTGATTTAATGTATCCACTCTACCCCCTTGACTATCTATCTGATTCAAGTCAAACATTGTTTTCATATTACTCATCATCCCTGCACCTTCTCTCGGAATACCACACGAGCAAGGATATTTAGTCCAAGCACAGCAAAGGTAATCAATAAAGCACCGCCCCATGCAAGATCAACCCAGTTGTCATATGGGCTCATAGCAAATTGGAAAATAACCACTGGCAAATTCGCCATTGGCGCATTCATATTCGTTGAAAAGAATTGATTGTTTAATGCGGTGAACAACAAAGGCGCTGTTTCACCGCTGACACGAGCAAGTGCCAGCAAGATACCGGTCATGACGCCACTCTGAGCAGCACGCAATGTGATCATGAAAGCGACTTTCCATTTTGGAGTGCCAAGTGCATAGGCTGCCTCACGCAAACTTCCTGGAACCAAGCGCAGCATGTTTTCCGTTGTTCTAACAACTACCGGTACTGCAATTAATGCCAAAGCGATCGTACCTGCCCAGCCAGAAAAGTGACGCACTTGAGCCACCACAAAGGCATACACAAACAAGCCGATCACAATCGAAGGTGCCGACAACATAATGTCAGTGACGAAACGGGTTACTGCGGCCACCTTGCTACGATCCCCATACTCAGAAAGATAAAGACCAGCAAGAACTCCAACCGGTGTACTAATTAAGGTGCAACAGCCAATCAACATCAAGCTACCAACAATCGCATTGGCAAGGCCGCCGCCATCAGATCCAGGTGCCGGAGTGCTATGGGTAAAGAGATCTAAATTAATCGAAGAGAACCCCTTGATTACCAATACGCTGAGGATCCACAATAAAAAAATCATTCCGAGTGCCATAGCACCCATGGATAAAGTTAAGCCAATCTTGTTCGCACGTTTGCGACGAGCAAACACCTCTGGATTAATGTTGCTAGTGCTATTCATGATTTCAAGCCCTGCTTCTTCTCCATATTGTTCAGCATCCACTTAGCGCATGCCAAAACAATGAAGGTAATAATAAAAAGTGCGAGAGCAAGTGCAAATAAAGAGGAGAGATGGTTGCCTGCTTCAGCCTCGCCGAACTCATTCGCTAGCGTAGAGGCAATGGATGTTCCTGGTGCAAACAAAGATGGGGATAAACGCTGTGCATTACCAATTACAAAGGTCACAGCCATCGTTTCCCCAAGTGCCCTACCTAATCCGAGCATCACACCACCGATAACACCAGCCTTGGTATAAGGAAGCACCACGTTCTTCACGACTTCCCAAGTAGTGCAGCCGATACCGTAGGCTGACTCTTTTAAGACAGGAGGAACGATTTCAAATACATCGCGCATTACTGAGGCGATGAACGGCAGAATCATCATCGCTAGAATCAATCCAGCACAAAGAACACCAATACCGTTGAAAGCGCCTGAGAATAGGATTCCCAAGCCGGGAATTTTTCCCAAAGTTGCCGCAAGTGCCGGCTCAACGTATTCGGCAAATAGAGGTGCAAAAATGAATAAGCCGAACATGCCATAAATAATTGAGGGAACTGCAGCGAGTAATTCCACTGCAGTGCCTAGAGGTCTGCGTAATGGGCCCGGGCATAGTTCGGTTAAAAAGACGGCAATACCAAAACTTAGGGGCACAGCAATTGACAAGGCAATAATTGATGTCACTAAGGTGCCATAGATGGCAATTAAGCCACCAAACTCACCATTCACGATATCCCACTCTTGGGTGAAGAAAAAGCCTAAACCAAAAGTATGTAGCGCAGGCCAAGCATTAATTACCAGAGAAATAATGATTCCCAGCAAGGCAATTAAGACGCTGCAGGCAAAAAACTGTGTAATGCCATGAAATAAGAAATCCTGAACCCGCTGAATCTTAGCGATTCTGAGTGCCTGAGGCGTCGGGGCTGAATGGGATTGGGCGTTATCTATCATTATTTGTACATATTTAAACAGCCAAACAGCCCCACCTTAGTGGAGCTGTTTGATTTTGGTATAGCTAAGTAGATTGGCAAAGTTTACTTTGTAGCAATCTTAGTAAATACATTCTTACGAATGAATTCAGTAGTTTTGTCAGGCATTGGTACGTAATCTAATTCTTCAGCCATCTTCTTGCCGTCTTTGAAAGCAAAGTCAAAGAACTTAATAACTTCAGCAACGTTAGCTTTGTTTTCTGGGTTCTTGTAAATCAAGATAAATGATGCGCCAGTAATTGGCCATGATTTAGCACCAGGGGCATTGGTAATAAATGTACCCATACCTGGAATAGCCGCCCAATCAGTACTTGCAGCAGCTGCAGCAAAAGTTAGATCATCAGGAGCTACGAATTGACCATCTTTGTTCTTCAAAGAAATAAAGGTCATCTTATTTTTCTTAGCATATGCGTACTCAACATAACCAACTGAGTTCTTTACGCGAGTTACGTTTGCCGCAACACCTTCGTTGCCTTTACCGCCAACAGTAGAGGCTGCAGGCCACTTAACTGATGCACCAGAACCAACACCATCTTTAAATAATGAGCTAGTTTTAGCCAAGTAATCAGTAAAGATCGCAGTAGTACCAGAGCCGTCAGCACGTACAACGACAGTAATTGGGCCGCTTGGAATCTTTACGCCTGGGTTCATGATGGCAATACGCTTATCACCCCAATCAGAAATAACACCTTGGAAAATGTCAGCCAATGTTGGGCCATCTAACTTGATCTCGCCTGGCTTCACACCATCCACGTTAATCACTGGCACTACACCACCAATAATGGCTGGAAACTGAACCATGCCATCTTTTTCTAAATCTTCAAACTTCACTGGATTGTCGGTTGCGCCAAAATCCACTGTTTTAGCTTTGATCTGCTTGATACCGCCAGATGAACCAATAGACTGGTAATTTAAATTCGAACCGGTCTTGGCTTTAAAGGCTTCGGCCCATTTGGCATAAATTGGGTACGGGAAGGTTGCGCCAGCACCTGTCATGTCTACTGCAAATGCTGCTGGAGCAAGTGAAATAGCGCCAATAACGAGGGCTTTTTTCAAGAAAGATTTCATTTAACCGGTCCTTAGATTGAATATGCGCAACAGCGCGATATAAGAACGATACGGATGGAATGTGACAGCTATATGACAGCCCTATGACACCCTAAAAACAGCGTTTTTTGCATGCCTAGGGACATTAATCACTCAAATGACACTTAATAGATAAGCTATCGAGCGCTTTAAATGAATGAAATTCATTTAATAGCAATCCCAGTAAATATAGCGATTTATGCGGGATTCGCTAGGTTTTCCTGAATGACTTCAATAAAGTGTTCGCCATAGCGCTCTAACTTGGCCTGCCCCACCCCGCCAATATGGCTAAATTGATCTAAGGTCTTTGGCGTAGACCTAACCATCTCCTGCAAAGTGCTGTCATGAAAAATCACATAGGGCGGGACCCCTTGCTCACGTGCTAGCTCAGTGCGCTTAGCTTTGAGTGCCTCCCACAATTTTTCATCTGCAACATTACTAAAGGGATGCGTAGAACTTTTCTTTGCTCCCGATTTCGTAGCCTTAGTCTTGGAATAGCCCGTTTCTTTACGCAACCAAACCTCTTGCTCGCCACGCAGCACAGGTAACGCGATTTCATCCACCAGCTTTAAGCCACCATGCAGGGCAATATCCGCATCTAAATAACCGCCTGCTACCAATTGACGATAAATGCTATTCCATTGGGCCTGATTGAGTTCTGCACCGATTCCAAAGGTACTGACCTGCTCATGAAAGTACTGCTTCACTCTGGGAGTAACCTTACCCAGGAGCACATCAATTAAATGGGTCACGCCAAAACGCTGACCTGTCCGATAAACACAGGACAATGCTTTTTGTACTTCCTGTGTGGCATTCCAAGTCGCCACGGGCTCTAGACAGTTATCACAGTTCCCACAGCCACCCGGATGCGCCTCCCCAAAGTAGCGCAAGATTGTTTGATGGCGGCATGATGTGGATTCACAATAGCCCAGTAGTGCGTTGAGTTTTTGGCGCTCTACCCGCTTGCGGTCTTCAGATGCTTCGCCAGAATCTACCATTTGCCGCAAGCTCACTACATCCCCAAATCCATAGGCCATCCAGGCATTTGCAGGTAAGCCATCACGTCCAGCACGCCCTGTTTCTTGGTAATAACCCTCCATGCTTTTTGGAAGATCTAGGTGAGCTACAAAGCGTACGTTAGGTTTATCAATGCCCATGCCGAACGCTACGGTTGCGACCATGATGACGCCCTCTTCACGCAAGAAGCGTTTTTGATTGGCGCTGCGTGTTTCTACGCTTAAGCCTGCGTGATAAGGCATAGCATCCCAGCCGCGGTCTACCAACCATTGAGCAGTCTCTTCTACACTGCGACGCGATAGGCAATAAATAATTCCCGAGTCATCGGCATGCTCAGCATCTAAAAAGTGCTCTAACTGTTGTTTAGCACTCTGCTTTTGCAGAACTCGATATTTAATATTGGGGCGATCAAAGCTGGAGACAAATTGCTCGGCAGATTCGAGCGACAGACGCTCCACAATTTCTGCTCGGGTTGGCGCATCCGCAGTAGCCGTTAAGGCGATACGAGGCACCTTAGGAAAGCGCTCGTGCAAAACAGTTAACTGACGATATTCTGGGCGGAAATCATGACCCCATTGAGAGACACAGTGCGCCTCATCAATCGCGAACAAGGCAATTCCGGGGCCCGCATTGAGCCTATCAAGGATTGATAGAAAACCAGGGTTCATGAGACGCTCAGGCGCTACATAGATTAAGTCAAGTTCTCCAGCCAGCAACTGACTGGTAACCTTTTGAGAAGTAGCCGCATCTAAACTCGAGTTTAAAAATGAGGCCTTAACACCTAACTGGGTTAATGCATCAACTTGATCCTGCATTAGTGCAATTAAGGGCGACACCACTACCCCTACACCCCGTCGAACAAGCGAGGGAATTTGATAGCACAGCGACTTACCGGCACCAGTGGGCATCAGAACCAAAGCATCGCCGCCCGCCACTACATGTCTAACAATAGACTCTTGAGCACCACGGAATTGATCAAAGCCGAAAACATCATGAAGAACTTGGTGGCTCGACTGCAAAAGTAATACTCCCTTGTCTTATTCAATACCTGCGGATTACAAACTAAATATAAATAAAAAGCCCCACGTCACGCGGGGCTCTTTAAATATTTTCTCTATAAAACAAATATAGAATCTAAATGGCGGAGAGGGTGGGATTCGAACCCACGGTAGGTTTGACCCTACGCTTGATTTCGAGTCAAGTACATTCGACCACTCTGCCACCTCTCCGAACCAAAGCCAATTATAGCTTTGGGGTGGTTTTGTGGTTTTTGCTTAAGCTGGCTTGAGAACCTCTAAGCCACCCAAGTAAGGTTGTAGTGCCTTCGGAATAGCAATACTGCCATCTACTTGCTGCTTATTCTCAAGCAATGCAACCAATGCTCTGCCAACTGCAAGGCCTGAACCATTTAATGTGTGCACCAATTCTGGTTTGCCTTGACCTGATTTAAATCTGGCTTGCATCCGTCTTGCCTGGAAATCGCCCATACTGGAGCAGGAGCTAATTTCTCTATAGGCTTTTTGTGAAGGCACCCAAACCTCTAAGTCATAAGTCTTGGTGCTACCAAAACCCATATCACCCGTGCAGAGCAATACTTTTCTATATGGCAACTCGAGCAATTCCAGAATACGCTCAGCGTGGCCCGTGAGCTCTTCCAAGGCTTGCATGGAATCTTCTGGCTTAGTGATTTGTACTAACTCAACTTTGTCAAACTGATGTTGACGAATCATGCCTCGGACATCGCGACCATAGCTACCGGCTTCTGAACGAAAACATGGTGTGTGAGCCACAAACTTCATTGGCAAGCTATCAGCATTAACGATTTCGTCTCGGACTAAATTCGTTACGGGCACTTCTGCGGTTGGGATAAGGTAAAAGTTTTCAGTCTTCGCTTCACCGCCCTCGTCTTCACCGCCCATTTGACGGGGAACTTTAAATAGATCCTCTTCAAACTTCGGCAACTGACCAGTACCGCGCATAGAAGCAGCATTCACCATGTAAGGTGCATATACCTCTTGATAATGGTGATCTGTAGCATGCGTATCAATCATGAATTGCGCCAAAGCGCGATGCAATCTGGCAATCGGCCCCTTGAGAACGACAAAGCGTGAACCGCTAATCTTAGCTGCCACTTCAAAGTCCAAACCGAGTGGACCGCCGAGATCAACGTGATCTTTGATCTCAAAATCAAAAATAGGCTCTTCACCCCAACGCTTTACCTCTTTGTTTTCTGTTTCATCTTTACCAGCAGGCACCGACTCATCTGGTAGATTGGGAATACCCATCAAGAAATCAGCAATCTCTGCTTGCAAGGTGCCCAATCTGGCTGCACCAGATTCCATATCAGCATTAACTTGTGCAACTTCAGCCATCTCGGCAGATGCATCCTCGCCCTTACCTTTTTTCATGCCAATGGCTTTGGATAATTGATTGCGCTTGGCTTGCAATTCTTCAGTACGGGTTTGTAAAGATTTACGCTCTGATTCCAGGGTATTGAATTTCTCAACGTCGAGCTGGAATTTGCGAGTTGCTAAACGTGCAGCAACTGCGACGATGTCTTTACGGAGTAATTGCGGATCAATCATGTGATGCTCTGTAGATTAGGGGTTCTAGGTTTTAGTTTTATACGGGCTCTAGTTTAAGCGCAAGACTTCGGCTCCGGCTGGCGGAGTGAAAGTAAAGCGATTGGCGGGCAAATTAACATTGAGTTGGATCTTATCCAAAGTCACCAGGACCACGCTTCCAAGCCCATCGGTTAACTCCAAAGCTTTGGGTAAGCCATTAGCCATACCAATTGAGATCTTTGTATAAGGCAGGTCATTTTTAGTTTTGGCATTGGGATCTTTTTTAGGAATCAAAGCCACCCACTTCATTCCTAAACGCTCATCGCCTTCAACCAAGTCAAAATGCTGTTCTAGTGAAGTCTCACCAAACAGAATAGCCGCCGGCGTCGAAGCTAAGGCCTGACCCGCTGGACGAAAAGTCGCCTGGTTTAAATCTTTATCCCATAAGACTAGTTGCTTGCCATCAGCAATTAACTTTTGCTCGTAAGGCTTTTGGGTATCCCAGATAAATCTCCCCGGACGCTGAAACACAAAATGACCTTGGGTTTGACGGAGGACTTTCAAGCCCTTGTCTTGTGATTCATTAGCTTTAGGTGCGCGTAACTGCTGCTGCACAAAATCTCCCTCTGCAGTTTTGGAGTTCCGTACAAATTGACGCAACTGTTCTGAACCGCTTTCACTTTGCGAATGAGCGGCGCCTGAAAACAGAATGACTGTTCCAAGCAATACTACAGATAGGAATCTTTGCAAAATGACTGCCTTACTCTGAAGGGCGATGAAGAATCTCGCGATTGCCACCATTACCCATCTTGGATACAAGTCCTGCTTTTTCCATATCCTCGAGTAGGCGTGCGGCACGGTTGTAACCAATACGCAGGTGACGCTGTACCAATGAGATCGATGGTCGTTTATTTTCCAGAACAATAGCAACGGCTTGGTCATAAAGAGGGTCTGCCTCACCGCCGCCCTCACCAGTTAATGCATCCACATTGGATTCATCAGCACCTTCGAGTACGCCATCAATGTAATTGGCTTCGCCCTTCTCTTTGAGCCATTCCACAACACGATGGACTTCATCATCCGATACGAACGCGCCATGCACGCGAACCGGCAGGCCGGTACCTGGTGCCATATAGAGCATGTCACCCATACCCAGCAATGCTTCTGCACCCTGCTGATCCAAAATCGTACGACTATCAATCTTGCTACTGACTTGGAATGAGATACGGGTTGGTACGTTAGCTTTAATCAAGCCGGTAATGACATCAACGCTTGGACGCTGTGTTGCCAATACCAAATGAATACCTGCGGCACGCGCCTTTTGCGCAATACGGGCAATCAACTCTTCAATCTTCTTGCCTGATACCATCATCAAGTCAGCCAACTCATCAATCACGATGACAATGACTGGTGCTTTATAGATTGGCTCTGGATCATCTGGAGTTAAGCTAAATGGATTGGTGAGCTTCTCACCTTTTTCCTCTGCTTCCAGAATCTTTTTATTAAAGCCAGCTAGGTTACGCACACCAAACTTACTCATCAGTTTGTAACGGCGCTCCATCTCATTTACCGCCCAGTTAAGTGCGTTGTATGCCTGCTTCATATCCGTTACAACTGGGCACAACAAATGCGGGATCTTGTCGTAGATGGCCATCTCGAGCATCTTTGGATCAATCATGATCAAACGCACTTCATCAGGCTTAGCCTTAAAGAGTAGCGACAGAATCATGGCATTAATACCAACAGACTTACCGGCACCCGTAGTACCCGCAACTAAACAGTGAGGCATCTTTGCTAAGTCAGCCACCATTGGGCTACCAGAGATGTCTTTACCTAAGGCTAGAGTAAGCAATGAATGGTTGTCGTTATAAACCTGCGAAGTCAGAATCTCTGACAAGTAAACCGACTGGCGTGTTGGGTTTGGTAACTCCAAAGCCATACAAGTCTTACCAGGAATGGTTTCCACTACACGCATACTGACAACGCCGAGTGAGCGCGCCAAGTCACGTGAGAGGTTCACAATCTGGCTGCCCTTCACACCAATCGCTGGATCAATCTCGTAGCGAGTCACTACTGGGCCAGGATAGGCGGCAATTACCTTCACTTGAACATTAAACTCGGCTAACTTACGTTCGATTAAGCGTGAAGTAAATTCCAGCACGTCAGCAGAAATGGTTTCTTTTGCTTCAGGTACTGGATCAAGTAGTGCCAGTGGTGGTAATTCAGAATCCGGAATATCCACAAACAAGGGCTGCTGTTTCTCGCGCTCTACACGAGCACTCTTTGGAATCTCAATCGGGGCACGAACGATTTGCACTGGTGCTGCAACTTCAACGCGACCACGAAACTCCTCTACAAACTCTTCACGCTCTTCTGCAGCAGCTTCGCCTAACTTGCGATCTTCTTCGCTATCACGACGTTCGCGGATGCGGTGATAAGACACCTCCAAGAAACGCCCTACTTTTTCAGCAACGTCCAGCCACGAGAAATGCAAAAACAAGGAGAGCCCAGCACAAAGACCAAATAAGAGAACCAGGGTGGAACCGGTAAATCCGAGCGACATCTGCAATGGATCACCAATCAACTCGCCCAAAATGCCTCCAGGAGGCCTTGGGAGCTGCCAGGACAGGGAGTGCATGCGGATAGACTCCAAGCCCATGCTGCAAATGAGAGTTAAGCCAAAGCCCAACCAACGCATTACTAGGGAGTCTGGCTTAGCATCCGGGTCGGGTGGCAAAGGAATGCTCCAAAGCTCACGCCAGCCATTTAAGACGCGGCGCCCAAAGAGAGCAACCCACCAAAAAGCAGAAACACCAAAGATATACAGCATTAAATCAGCTAAATAGGCCCCAAAACGACCCCCTAAGTTCTTGGGGGCCTCAAAACTGGCATGGGACCAAGCTGGATCAGCCTTGGAATAGGTCAGCAAAATGGCAAATAAGCCTAGGCACAAGCCTAGAGAGATGAACCAACGAGCCTCTAATAAGAGGCGGGGCATCCTGCCCTGCGGGCCATTATCTGGGGGCTGGGGGCTCATTGGAGCCTTGGACTTCGGGTATGCGGTTCTTGCCATGTTCTACCGATTGTAATCAAGCAAATCTATAATTTGAATATGACTACAAATACCCCAAAACACTCCAAAGTTCTGATCCTCGGATCCGGCCCTGCTGGCTATACAGCAGCCGTCTACGCAGCCCGAGCCAATTTAAGCCCCACCCTCATCACTGGCCTAGCTCAGGGCGGTCAATTAATGACCACCACCGACGTCGAAAACTGGCCTGCGGATGCCGATGGTGTGCAAGGCCCAGAACTGATGGAGCGTTTTTTAAAGCATGCTGAACGCTTTAATACTGAGATCATTTTTGACCATATTCACACGGCAGCCCTGAAAGAAAAACCAATTCGCTTGGTTGGAGATTCCGGAACCTATACCTGCGATGCTTTGATTATTTCCACTGGCGCTTCTGCTCAATATATTGGTTTACCCAGTGAAGAAGCATTCATGGGTCGCGGTGTTTCTGGTTGCGCAACTTGCGATGGCTTTTTTTACCGTAATCAAGATGTGTGCGTTGTCGGTGGTGGCAACACTGCAGTTGAAGAAGCGCTCTACCTTACTGGTATTGCTAAAAAAGTAACCGTGATTCATCGTCGCGATAAGTTCCGTGCTGAACCAATCTTGAATGATCGCCTCATGGCAAAAGTTGCTGAAGGCAAAGTGGAGCTGAAACTGAACTCCACTCTCGACGAAGTTCTAGGCGATGAAAAAGGCGTTACTGGTGTGCGCATCAAGAAACAAGATGGCAGTACTGAAGATCTTGCCGTAACCGGTGCCTTTATTGCCATTGGTCACAAACCGAATACCGAACTCTTTGTTGGTCAGCTCGATATGAACAATGGCTACCTCAAGACCCATTCAGGCCTTGAAGGCAACGCCACTGCTACTAATATCCCTGGCGTATTTGCAGCCGGCGACGTTCAAGATCATATCTATCGTCAAGCGATTACTAGTGCTGGCACAGGCTGTATGGCTGCACTGGATGCGCAGCGTTACTTAGAAACTTTGGAGTAAGTTTTATTTGCTTAGAACTTTAAATAAGTATGAAATAAAAAACGCCTAGTAATGCTAGGCGTTTTTGTTTGAGCTTTCTTATACGCTCAAGGCCAGTAAAGCCACCTCAGGGGCACGATCCAATATCTTTAGCAGCGCCTTTGCTGCGCCTGTAGGACTTCTTTTTCCCTGCTCCCAGTTTCGAATAGTTTCTAAAGAAACTTCTATACGACTTGAGAACTCTTGTTGAGATAAGCCAATCCGTTCACGAACTCGCTTTGCATATTTTGCAGCATCTTGCATGGCTTCGTCATCGTCTTGCCGTTGGTGTAGCTTTATGAGGCGCTCAGAAGTTGCATCTAATAGCTTCTTATCTACAACCCCCTTGGGGAAACTTTTAGGGTTATTTAGATCAACGCTAACTCGTACTATTTTTTTCATATCGCTTGACCTCCCTGTTATTAGCTTTCCTTGCTGAAATAATTCTGATGGCCTTAACTCTTCTGGTGAACACAACTACGAAGACTCGTTTATCAATTGCTCCTATTGCGCGATACCGCTCTTCCCCGTAATCCCATCTTTGGTCATGCTCAATAACTATCGTAGGATCTTTAAAAATTGATATCACATATGCGAAATCAAAATTTCGAGAGATCTGGCATGAGTTACTTTTAGCCAAATCCCATTCAAAATCCATTGACCCTATAGTAGGCCAATGGCCTACTCTTTGTCAAGTGGCGTCAACATAAAAAAACGCCTAGCATTGCTAGGCGTTTTATTTGCTGCAGTCTGATTGCTACTGCATTTAATGACTACTCATTGCTTAACGAGAGACCATTGGCAAGAGTGGCACGATAAGTAATGCCACGATGTTAATAATCTTGATCAGTGGGTTAACGGCAGGGCCCGCAGTATCTTTGTAAGGGTCGCCAACGGTATCGCCAGTTACGGCAGCTTTGTGAGCTTCAGAACCTTTGCCGCCGAAGTGACCTTCTTCGATATATTTCTTCGCGTTGTCCCAAGCACCGCCACCTGTACACATCGAGATCGCTACGAATAAGCCAGTCACGATAGTTCCCATGAGCAAACCACCCAATGCAGCCGGCCCTAACAAGAGACCAACGACAACTGGGGCAACTACTGGCAAGAGGGAAGGAACGATCATTTCTTTAATAGCAGCAGAAGTCAGCATATCTACCGCTTTGCCGTACTCTGGCTTCGCAGTACCTTCCATGATTCCAGGGATATCACGGAACTGACGGCGCACCTCTTCTACCACCGCACCAGCGCAACGACCTACTGCTTCCATCGCCATCGCACCAAACAAGTAAGGAATCATGCCGCCGATAAAGAGGCCGATGATGACCATGTGATTGGACAAGTCAAAAGATACTTGTTGGCCCATACCCTCTAAGGCATGGGTGTAGTCAGCAAAGAGAACGAGTGATGCCAAACCAGCTGAACCAATTGCATAGCCTTTAGTAACTGCTTTAGTAGTGTTGCCAACTGCATCCAATGGATCGGTAATATCGCGAACAGATTGTGGCAAGCCTGCCATCTCTGCAATACCACCAGCGTTATCTGTAATTGGGCCATATGCATCAAGCGCAACCACAATACCTGCCATGGACAACATCGCTGTTGCTGCAATCGCAATGCCATATAAACCAGCCAACCAATACGCTGCAAAAATCGCTGCACAAACAAAGAGAACTGGATAAGCAGTTGACTTCATCGAAATACCTAAGCCAGCAATGATATTGGTACCGTGACCTTTGGTTGAGGCTTCAGCAATATGTTGCACTGGCTTGAACTGAGTACCGGTGTAGTACTCGGTAATCCATACTAAACCTGCTGTAAGCAACAAGCCCACTACGGTTGAACCAAACAAACGCCATTGGCTACCAGGGATACCTAATGCATCATCCGGCATGATGAAGTTAGTTACAAAGTAGAAAGCAATCAATGACAAACCACCGGCAATGATCAGGCCCTTATACAAAGCAGGCATCACATTTTTCATGCCAGGTGTTGCCTTTACAAATGAGCAACCAATGATGGAGGCGATGATAGAAACGCCGCCCAGCACTAATGGATAAATAATCGCAGCCACTGGTGCACTAGAAACCATTAAGGATCCCAGCACCATGGTTGCAATCAGCGTAACCGCGTAAGTTTCAAATAAGTCTGCTGCCATGCCTGCGCAGTCACCAACGTTGTCGCCAACGTTATCAGCAATCACCGCAGGATTGCGTGGATCATCTTCCGGAATCCCAGCCTCAACCTTACCCACCAAGTCAGCGCCTACGTCTGCACCTTTAGTAAAGATGCCGCCACCTAAACGCGCAAAGATCGAAATCAAGGAAGAACCGAATGCCAAACCAATGAGGGGATGCAATACAGAAGAGAGATCTTGTCCAGCGCCAATCGATACAAGGAACATAAAGAAGAGGCCAACGCCCAAGAGACCCAATCCAACTACCAACATGCCGGTAATGGCACCACCCTTGAATGCCACATTGAGCGCCTCGTTCATCCCTTTGGTTGCTGCTTCCGCTGTCCGTACGTTTGCGCGTACTGAGACATTCATACCAATAAAGCCACAAGCGCCGGAAAGTACAGCGCCAATAACAAAGCCAATTGCGGTCGCAAAATCAAGGAAGAGCGCCATGAGAATGGTCAGAACTACCCCAACCACGGCAATCGTTTTATATTGGCGCGACAAATACGCAGCCGCCCCCTGCTGAATCGCCTCGGCAATTTCTTGCATTTTGGCGTTGCCTGTACTCTGCTTCAAAATCCAGCCGCGCATCACAAAACCGTAAATCACGGCTAGGACACCGCACGCCAAGGCAAAATACAAGCCTAAAGTGACATTACTCATGCTTGAACTCCCTAAAGTTAATCTTTATTGTTTTGTATAACTGCACTTAGGTAGACCTGGTTTCCGAAAGCTTTAAACTATGGTCTTTAAGCTGTATCAGTATGTAACAGAATCACCCCTGCGCTCCCTTGATAGGATCAGGGTATTTACTAATCACTATTCGGAGTATTTATGAGTCTCGAAAAAGTCAAGCCAGGTAAAAAGATCCCTGAAAGCTTCAACGTCATTATTGAAATCCCAATGAACGCTGATCCAGTGAAGTACGAGGTGGATAAAGAGTCTGGCGCAATTTTCGTTGACCGTTTTATGGGCACTGCAATGCACTATCCATGTAACTACGGATACATCAATAAAACCATTGCTGGTGATGGTGACCCTGTTGACGTTCTCGTAATTACTCCATTTCCACTCATTCCAGGCGTAGTTGTTTCATGCCGCGCTATTGGCGTATTGCAAATGGAAGATGAAGGCGGTGAAGATGCCAAGTTGCTGGCCGTTCCAGAAGACAAAATCTTGCCTATCTATACACACTGGCAAAAACCAGAAGATATGAACCCATTGCGCTTGAATCAGATTCAACACTTCTTCGAGCACTACAAAGATCTCGAACAAGGTAAATGGGTAAAAGTGAGAGGCTGGGGTGGTGTTGCTGATGCTCATAAAGAAATTCTTGAAGGCATCGAGCGCTACAACAAAGAGAACAAGTAATTTTTAGTTTATTGAAAAGGCTTTGTGATTCGGAGTGAGCACGCAAAAAATTGCCTTAGCCCAAATCAACCCATTACTGGGTGATTTGGTTGGCAACGCGCAACTCATTCACAAAGCCGCTCTAGATGCCTACTCACAAGGCGCCAAACTTGTTGTAACTCCTGAGCTTTCGCTCACCGGCTATCCCCCAGAAGACTTACTCCTCCGCCCTGCTTTTATTGAGGCAGCACAATTACAGCTCGAGCTCTTGATGAAAGAGCTAGCTCAGCATGCTGATCTGACAGTCATTGTTGGCCATCCCAAACAAACATCTGCAGGTTTGCAAAACTACGCATCTGTTTTACGAAACGGCAAAGTCATTGCAGGCTACGCAAAACAAGAATTACCTAACCATGAGGTATTTGACGAAGTTCGTTACTTCGTGCCTGGTAATCAAGCTTGTGTTTTTGAATGCGAAGGTGTTCGCTATGGATTAATCTTGTGTGAAGACGCTTGGCATGCAGGTCCCGCCAAACAATCTCATGCTGCTGGCGCACAAGTATTGCTAGTCCCCAATGCCTCTCCTTACCACCTGCAAAAAGAAGCCTTGCGCATTGAAGTGCTCCGTGGGCATATTGCACAAACCAAAATGCCATTAGTCTACGTCAACGCTGTTGGCGGTCAGGATGAATTGGTTTTTGATGGCGGCTCATTTGCATTAAATAGTGATGGCAAAGTCGTGATGGCAATGCCTCAGTTTGAAACCGGCCTAGGCCTTGTTATCGTGACAGCAACTGGCGAACTAGAAAAAGGTCCGGTTACCCCGCCGCAATCCGTTGAAGCGCAAGCCTATCAAGCACTCGTCTTGGGAGTGCGTGACTATGTGACTAAAAATCGCTTTCCTGGCGTGATTATTGGCCTATCTGGTGGCGTAGATTCAGCTTTGGTATTAGCCATTGCCGTGGATGCCTTAGGTGCTGACAAGGTACGTACTGTCATGATGGCCTCTCGCTATACCGCCGATATCTCTTGGATTGATGCACGGGAGATGGCCCAGAACTTAGGCGTGCAATATGATGAAATCCCCATTAGTGGACCAGTAGATGCTTTAGAAGTTTCTCTAGCGGAGCAATTCAAAGGTTTAGCAGTAGACGCTACCGAGGAGAATATTCAGGCGCGTGTGCGTGGAACTCTACTAATGGCCCTATCCAATAAAACAGGCCGCCTTGTTTTAACCACGGGCAACAAGAGCGAAATGGCAGTTGGTTATTGCACACTCTATGGTGATATGGCAGGTGGCTTTGCAGTCATTAAAGATATCGCCAAGACTTTGGTGTATCGCTTGTGCGCCTACCGCAACAGTATTACGCCAGTCATTCCGGAGCGGATTCTGACGCGCGCACCTTCAGCAGAATTACGTCCAGACCAAAAAGATCAAGATAGCCTGCCCTCTTATGAAGTGCTAGATGGCATTGTTGAGCGCTATATGGAGCAAAACCAATCGATTGCTCAAATCATTGCTGCAGGCTTTGATGCTGAGAGCGTAGAAAAAGTAACCCGCTTAATCAAGCTTAATGAATATAAGCGTCGCCAAGCCCCACCGGGAGTCCGTGTAACCACTCGTGCCTTTGGCCGCGATTGGCGCTACCCCATTACCTCACAATTTAGAGCGTAGAACGCCCAGCGGGTCGGTTTTTGGTATTTCAGAACAGATCTGGGTATGATTACTGCATTAGGGGGAACAAATGAAACTAATTACATCCATCATTAAGCCGTTCAAACTTGATGAAGTTCGTGAGGCATTGGCGGAAGTCGGCGTTACCGGTCTGACCGTTACTGAAGTTAAGGGCTTTGGCCGTCAAAAAGGCCATACTGAACTCTATCGTGGCGCTGAGTATGTAGTCGACTTTTTACCTAAAGTAAAAGTAGAAGCCGTGGTTTCTGATGACCGTGTTGAAGCTGCTATTGAGGCAATCACTAAAGCTGCTCGTACCGGGAAGATTGGTGATGGTAAGATTTTCGTGACCGCAGTAGAGCAAGTGATTCGCATTCGCACCGGCGAAACCGATAACGCAGCAGTTTAATTCATCGAATTAAACTGCTAGACCTCTTAGGTTATCAGCGCAACTGAGAGTCTGTTGAGTTTGCTGGAGCCGCGGGCTGAATAATTTCAGCCGGCTCCAAAATAATTGTCTTACTACTAGTATTACCAATACGAACCTTTGCGCCCTGGTAATACAAATCTACCTGATTTAAACCACTAGTTAATACCTTTAATGGCGACTTGCCATAAACACTCATCCCAACTCCTGGCTCAAGCGTTTTATTTTGAGTCTTACCGGTAGCATCCACTACACATACTGTTTGCGCAGTCTTTGATTGCAGATAAACCATGTCACCCGCTTTTTTAGGGGCTTCGGGCCTGTAATTGAGTGCAGATGCATCTGCAGGCGGGCATTCCGCCGTAACTACCACTGGAGTTGGCTCTACTGCTGCTGGAGCTGGCTTAGTCTCTGTCACCGCCTCTGCTGCTGCATTTGCCGGCACAGGCTCTTGTGCCACCTCTTGAATAATGACCACCTCTTCTTTAACCGGCTCCGGAAAAAATAATGGGCGCAAGTTCACCACAGAGAAAACTAATGCAGCGCCAATTGCTAACAGTAGAAAGAGTTTCTTTTTAGGGTCTACTGGAGCTTTTGATTTTTCGCTGTAATCGATCGCTTTTTGTGAGATTTTGCTAGCATTCATCTTCTCAGGTTTTGGCTCTGCGACTTTCTCTGCTGCTACAGGACTAATCTCTTTTTCTTTTTCGGACTTCGCCTTTTTTTCTAGTAGAGAAGCTTTTGTCTCCTCCTGCAATTTCTCTTCAACATCAGATGCTTTAATAGGTTGCGCGACACCAGAAAAATCAAATGCCTCTTCAGGTGCGAGCTTTAGTAAGCCAGCCACTTTTTTTGCTGCCGTGAATTTCACTTGATCGCCATAAAAAGAGCTGGTCTCGCCATTTTCAATCTGCTCTACTTGGCGAACAGAAAGGCAAGTCATTCCTGAAAGATCTTTCGTGCTGAGGCCAAGGCTTTCTCTGGCCTTAGTAAATGCCTCTTTACGAATCTCAGGAAGTTTGACCGATTTATTCACTGCCCAGCAACCATCTCATATGGAATTAATAAGATTGATAGTAATACCAAAATAGGATAAGAGTAATTAGCCACAAAGCTAGGTGTTCAATGGATGGTTCTCAAGGTTGGATTCAAGATACCTCTTCACCAGTACTTGCAGAGAATCCGCATGCATTTTGTCCATCACCCTGGCCTTATGGACCTTAATCGTGGCATCGGTAGTTCCTAGTTTTACGGCAATATCCTTGTTTAGAAGGCCCTTAACAAGCCATCCACATACCTCACGCTCCCTAGGAGTGAGGCTCTCGTAGTCTTTCTTGGCTTCCACATCCAGAGAGACTCGCTTGAGTTGGCGACCATCAAAATCAATTGCATCTGCCACTGCCTTTAAGAGTTCTTCCAAATTAAATGGCTTGAATAAGAAATCCAGCGCACCCCGCTTAAGGCCTTGAACGATTTGGTGTGGGTGACTTTGACCACTCACAAATACGATGGGCGTTTTACGACCTAACTTTTGCAGTTTTTCTTGTAAATCAAGGCCGGTCATATCCGGCATCTGCATATCCAAGAGAATGACAGCGGGCGAGACTGGAACTGATTTTTCTAAGAAAACGGCAGCAGACGCATAGTCATCAACGAGGTAGCCTAGTTCACGCAGCATTCTAGATAGAGAGATGCGCATCGACTCGTCATCATCAATTAGGTATATATGGCCGACTTTAGTCATTGAATTCAAAGGAAAAAGTGATTGATGACTTAATGTACTGCAGCGTCCTTTACTAAGATATTAGCTGTTTAGCTAATGTTTAGATCTCCATTGATGATTTCATTGGTATTTATGTGTTGCAGCGCAACATTTTCCCGGGGTTAGGCGGTTACCCAAATCTAGAGAACCTTGGATTCCATCTCACGGCACAATAGAGCCTTTCGACACAAACCTTTTCTGGAGTAATAAGCATGAAACGCCTCAATGAACGCTCGCGCATGGTCACCGAAGGGGTCGCACGCGCACCTAATCGTTCGATGTATTACGCAATGGGTTACGAAGAAAAGGATTTCGTAAAGCCAATGGTTGGTGTTGCGAATGGCCACTCTACTATTACTCCATGTAATAGTGGTTTACAAAAATTAGCTGATGCTGCTGTTGAAGCCCTAGAAGCAGCTGGTGCAAAAGCACAAGTATTCGGTACACCAACTGTTTCTGATGGCATTGGCATGGGTACTGAAGGCATGAAGTATTCCCTAGTGTCACGTGAAGTGATTGCTGACAGTATTGAAGTATGTGTAAATGGTCTTTGGCAAGATGGCGTAGTAGTTATTGGCGGCTGCGATAAAAATATGCCAGGCGGCATGATGGCTTTAGCGCGCACTAATGTGCCTGGCATCTATGTCTATGGTGGCACGATTAAACCGGGTCATTACAAGGGTAAAGAACTCAATATTGTTTCTGCTTTTGAAGCGGTTGGTGAATTTACATCCGGCCGATTAAGTGAAGAAGATTTAAAAGGTGTTGAACAGCATGCCTGTCCAGGTAGCGGCTCTTGTGGTGGAATGTACACAGCAAATACGATGAGCTCCTCGTTTGAGGCTTTAGGTATGAGCTTGCCTTACTCCTCTACGATGGCGAACGTTGATGCTGAAAAAGTAGCAAGTGCTGCCGAATCAGCGCGCGTCCTAGTTGAGGCTGTTAAAAATAACCTGCGCCCACGTGACATCATCACCAAGAAATCCATTGAAAACGCAGTCAGCGTCATCATGGCGGTTGGCGGATCCACTAATGCTGTTTTGCATTTCTTGGCCATTACCAGCGCTGCTGAAATTGATTGGACGATTGATGACTTTGAGCGCATTCGTAAACGCGTTCCAGTGATCGTAGATATGAAACCATCCGGCACTTACCTTGCAACGGACTTGCATCAAGCCGGCGGCATTCCACAAGTCATGAAGATTTTGCTTGATGGCGGATTGCTCCACGGCGACTGCATGACTATCACTGGAAAAACGATTGCTGAAGTATTGAAGGATGTTCCATCCGTACCGCGCGCCGATCAAAAAGTGATTCGCACCTTAGATAATCCTTTGTATAAACAAGGTCACTTGGCAATTTTGAAGGGCAATATTTCTCCAGAAGGTTGTGTGGCCAAGATTACCGGCCTCAAGAACCCATCGATCACTGGCCCAGCCCGTGTATTTGATTCTGAGGACGATGCCATGGCGGCCATCATGGCCCAGAAGATCAAGGATGGTGACATCGTTGTGATTCGTTATGAAGGCCCAAAAGGCGGCCCTGGGATGCGTGAGATGCTTGCCCCAACCTCTGCTCTTGTAGGACAAGGTCTAGGTGAGTCTGTAGGCCTCATCACTGATGGCCGATTCTCTGGTGGTACCTGGGGTATGGTTGTGGGTCACGTAGCTCCTGAAGCCTATGTAGGCGGCACGATTGCTCTCATTCATGAAGGGGACTCGGTAACCATTGATGCCCATCAACTACTGATTCAATTGAACGTTGATGAGGTAGAAATTTCGAAGCGTCGCGCAGCTTGGGTGCAACCTAAGCCTCGCTACACTCGCGGCTTATTGGCAAAATATGCTCGCCTTGCAAGTACCGCAAGTAAAGGTGCGGTAACTGACTTGAACTTGGGTGACTAAGTTAATCAAGTAGGAGCCTTAAAAGAAAAAGCCCCCAGGTAAAACTAGGGGCTTTTTTATTACGTCTACCACCAAATCTAATGACTTAGTGCTTCATAACTCCAGCGCCCATTGCATTAACTGGCATCTTAACCTCAACATCACCTGCCTTAGCAAACTTTAACTTCACGGGAACAGTTTCACCTGCAGCTAATGGAGCTTTAATGTTGATAAACATTAAGTGCAAGCCACCAGGTTTTAATTCAATAGCACCACCTGCTGGCACAGCGATATTCTTCACTTGACGCATCTTCATGACGTTACCCTCCATCGCCATCTCATGGAGCTGCACTTCACCTGCAACAGGTGAGCTGGCAGAGACCAATTGATCAGCAGCGCCTTTATTCTCAATCTTCATAAAGCCTCCGGCTACCTGCTGGCCAGGAACTGTGGCGCGGGTATAAGCATCTTCAATTTTGATAGCGTTAGTGGTGACTGTTTTGGAAATGTTTTGCGCCCATGCCGATCCCACTAAAGCCATCCCCGCAACAGCACACAGTGTTACCAATAGTTTTATCTTCATTTATTTTCTCCCAGTAATTGATAAGCGATTCATTTAATTATGGTTTAACTATCAAAGCATTTTGTAATTGTTGAAAGTCTACTAAGCCTGTTTTTCTGGTAGCTTTGCCATTTTTATCAATCACTATGGTTGTCGGTGTTTCACCATGCCATTTAGGATCGATTTCATAGCGCAGGCGCTCATCAAAAGGCGCTGCGACATAATAATTATTGGCCTTATCCAGATTTGCTTTGCTCAACATTTTTTTCATCGACTCGGTTGAGACATCATCAACCTGAATAAAAACTACTTTAGCACTTGGATTGTTTTTGATAAAAAGACCCCACTGCGGCATCTCTTTAACGCAGGATGGACAAGTCACCCCCCAAAAATTAATAGCCAGAGGTCCACCATTTGCGGCTTTGATGATGGATTTCCAATCGCCTGCCTGATAAGGCTTCAGATATACTGGATCGGCAAAGGTAAACCCAGCCACCGATAAGGCGAGTATAAAAAAGAGCCAATATCTTTTCATTGCTTTTGTCCAATATTAATTAACTGGTATCCATCATGACGCGTAAGCCAGGATAAAAATACAAGATTCTCTTGAGCTAGCAACAAGGGATGGTCACTATAACCTGCTGTACTAGATAGTATTTTAGGAGTTGCCCAAGTTTTTCCATTGTCGCTAGATTCTTTTAAATATACGGAAGATTGCACACCATCAAATTCTTTCCATACCAACCAAACTTGCTGGCCCAATGCCAATAGATATGGCCTGGAAACATTGGCACTTTCAGAGCCTAAGCGACTAGGCTTGGAATAGGTGGCACCTTGATTGGTGGAGTTGGCATAAAACACTCCGGAGCGCTTACTGCCTTGGGTATACCAAGCCACATGGAATGTGTCGTCATTTGATACTGCTATGGATGGCCCATGATGTGGGCAAGCATCCGTTTTCCAATTATCATCAGCCACCTTACGGATTGGTCCTGCACCTGAAGCTGAAATCACTTGGCTGGCCTGATCCCGAATGCCTCCAGGAAATATTGCTCTGTATGCCAGCACAGGATTGCCATTGGGATCAAGACTGCCACCGATGCGACAGCACTCACAACTACTCTCATTGGCAAAGCGTTCTATCTGGAAGCTTTTGCCTCCGTCCCGAGAAAAAGAATAGGCAATTGAGCCGCCAAGACGATTTTGTCCACCCTGTTTCGCCGCAGAAACTAAACGCTTATCGATCCACGAGATAAAAATATCGCCATCTGGCTTTATCAGAACGGATGGAAAACGCTGACTGGAGCTGTCATTGACCAAGGACTCTGGTTTGGCGAATGTCTTAGCCCCATCGGTCGATCTAGCAGTATTAATTTGCGCATTCCAACTAGTGTCTTTGAAAAAAGCATATGCCAAAAAGACATTCCCTTGTTTATCAGCAACAATTTGCGGACGTGCATCAGCGCCAGCGTCTAATGTTTTACCGTGCTCAGCAATTTTGACTGATGGTGAGAATGTTTTTCCTAAATCAGAAGACTGCGCAACAGCAACTACACCATTTGCCGTCCATGCCAGCAAGAGCTTTCCATCCTGCGTAAAAAATGGGGTTGCAGCATTGGCACACTCCAAACCAGCGCCCTGACAGGTATTGTCAGGCTTTGCACTAGCCATAGACAACGAATGATCCATTTGCATTTGCGCTTGCGCAGGAAGGCTCAGCGCCCCCAATAGAAGCGCTCCGAGCAATAAGAATCGATTAAAAGAGTATGGGGTCGGATTCATGATTAGAAGATGATACGTGCACCTACAGTAATGCTCTGTGGTTGCCCAGCGATATAACTTCCTTGACTAGTTCCCGTACCGTAAGTGATATAGCTTCGATTGAACATATTGATCACACTGGCAAATACCGAGGCTTCTGGCGTTAATTGGTGGTTCACCTTTAAACCAACAACTGCATAGGAAGGAACTGGTAAGGTGTGTGCGCCATCCAACCAAGAGTTACCAATATAACGAACATTGGCTGTCAGACTAGTCTTTGGAAGCGGCATATAGGTCACTCCTGCATAACCCATGTTTTGTGGCACACCGCCAACCTGAGATCCGATTGGATTTAAGGATGCACTAACCCCCGAACCAATCCAGGTAAGGATGGTGTTCGTGTGAGTATAGGTACCATCAACAGCCCACTGAGCATTGAGATCATGATGCGCCTGAACTTCAAGTCCGCGACTTTGAAGATTCTGATTATTACCATACAAACTAAATGTTTGGCCATTCGCTCCGGTACAAACTGAGATTGGACAACCTGCAGCAGCGGCTTGCGCCTGAGAAACATTGGGTGCATAAACTGCGTTTTTTACATTCGCGTTAAAGCCCGTGATCTGCACAAAGCCCGCATTCCAGCGATAGTCAGTCCCTAGCTCATAGCCAGTCATGTTCTCGGGGCTCAGCAATGGATTGGCCAGACTAACGCTCGTTGAATTTCCATAAGTACGAAGCGTGTTGTTCAAACCAGGCGCATGGAAACCCTGGTAGGCCGCACCCCTAAAATCCCACTCCTTTGTAGCCTGCAATAACAAGCCCAGATTCGGACTGAACTTATATACAGTTTGATTAGGGACATTGGTGTAATTTTGAACACCATTTGCACCTGCGATCCAATAGGTTGGAGTTTGACTTTGCCATTGATCCTCTCGAAGCGAGAGAGTGGCTTGCAATGGGATGGCATCTGTTTTCGCCTTCATTTGTGCCATCACACCATAAAACTGTTGCTGACCTTTTGCGTAATCAGAAGAGGTAACTACTCCATTTGCATATCCAGCAGCAGAGCTAAAGGAATTCGTTAAATTCTGTGCGGCTACCTGTCTTCCATCAACACTTACCACCACCTGATTGATGGTTTGATCCTTTAAGTCATGGGTATATTGGGCAGATGCTCCCAGTGTTGAATAAGGATCGTTATAGTTGGCACTAATATAGGCTGGTGTTGCACCGCTATTACTGACATTTTGCTGCCAAAGAGTGGTGTTTTCGTAAAACGCATTTACTTGAACCTTTTGCGCTGCGCTCAAACGTGTAGTTGCTCCTCCAGAAAAAGTAGTTTCTTGAGTTGTCTTGGTAGCAAAGTTATATCCACCAGTAGGTAGATTTTGCATATTGTGGGAGCCAAGATTAAAAAACACATCCGTATCAGAACTTAATTTCAAGGCTCCTTGAAGTCGGTAATTTGCACTGTTAGCGCTTTCAGGACCCATCCCGGGTAATCGAGGCGCAGACTGCCCCGCTTTATTCTTTGCTGGATATACTGTTGCCGGAGAAATAGTAGGCTGGTTAATATAGCCATCAGTATTAAAGTAGTCTGCAGATACTCGCAGCTTTAATACGTCATTTACTGCCACTTCTTTTGAAGCCGCTACATTGCTTGTATTGTATGAGCCATAACTGGCAGATACTTCGCCTTTGTTATCGTTAATGGGCTTGGTCGTGATGTTGATTAGACCGCCCATGCCATAGTTACCATAAAGATTGGAGACGCCACCGCGTACCAGCTCTACATCCTGCACTGCTGAGAGCGGGACAAGATTCCATTGAATGGTTCCATACATAGCATCGTTTGCAGGCAGCCCATCGATCAGCGCCAGAGTCCGCGCAGCACCAAGACCACGGACATTCAAACTTTGACCGGTGGGGTCCTTTTCATAATACGGTTGATCATTTAAAAATACGCTTGCTTGATTCTTTAAGACCTGGTCAACCGTCATTTCCGGGGCATTTTGAATATCTTCATTCGTCAAAATAGAAGTATTTTGAGTCATGTCCTTTAACTCGGTACCAGAGCGGGTAGCACTAACAACCACATCACCTATTTTTTGACCGTAGTCAGGTGGCTGCGCAATTTGTGCTTGCGCGTTGATTAGCACCGACCCAAATAGCACGCCCACGCATGCGCTGATTTTCTTTTGCTTAAACAACATCTACTACTCCACTGATTATTATGACAACGTAATATTTTTTCGTTGCCTACTACATAGCTAGGCTATGCCCTAATATTGATTAGGCTTGTGCTGGTGGAGCTGCTGAAGGTGGAGTTACCCAAACAACAAGTGGTTTGGGTGATTGGTAGAAAAGCTGAGGCAGCAGAGCTAAAGTCTGTGGAGCTTCAAATCTGAGATTAGTATTGAATGCCGGAGTGATAACGCTCTGCGCTACACAATACGGGCATGGCTGCATGTGATTGGCAACGTCTTGCCCGTCATCTTGAACATCGATTTGCATCTTGCCGCCATCGACAGAACAAATCTCCATTGCAAAACCTTCGCCATGCTTAGCCATGGAAACTGCTTGAGATGCAGCTGGCGCAAGCGCACTCATTGCAATTGCCAAGGTAGCAATCCAGTGAACGAAGCGGTTTTTGGAGGAGTTCATGATGGTGGAATTTTATCTGATTTAAGCCGCCGACTGATCCTGCCAGACTTTACTTTATTTTGGGCAAACAAAAAGGGGTCCGAAGACCCCTTTTCTTAGGCTTTTAACCTGAATTACATAGAAGCAGAACGCTCGATGAGTTTGCGACGCATTGGACGCAATACAAACCAAGCCAAGATCGCAGCAGTTCCATTCAAGAAACTCGCAACCCAGAACACCACTTCCCAGCCACCAGTAGTAGCCACCAATACGCTAGACAAAGGCACTAACAATGAAGCAGTTCCTTTTGCTGTGTAGAGGAGACCTGCGTTACCAGCAGCATAGGTTGATCCAAAAGTATCAGCGTTAGTTGATGGGAACAAGCTATAGATCTCACCCCAGGCAAAGAACACTAAACCAGTTAACAGAACAAACATGACTGGATCGCGACCGAGGTAATACAAACCAAGAATACCTAAGCACTCAAATGAGAAGCATAAGGTCATAGTTTGTTCGCGGCCAATCTTGTCTGATACCCAACCAAAGAAAGGACGGGTCAAGCCGTTCAATACACGGTCAACAGTCAAAGCAAAGGTCAGAGCAGGTAATGCCAAGCCCATCAAGCTTACAGTTACGCCAGCAATTTGGAAGTCTTTAGCAATTGGGCCTAATTGAGCAGTAGCCATCAAGCCACCAGCCGCAACCATGACGAACATGAGATACATGATCCAGAACACAGGCTGCTTCACCATCTCCATCGGGCGGAAATCTTTACGAGTCTGAGCAACGGCAGCTTTAACAGTAGTGATAACGCCTTTGATCGGCTTAGAAAGCAACAAACTCAATACAACTACGATTGAACCCTGCCAGATGCCGAAGTACCAGAACGCATCTTGATAACCTTGATTAGCAATCATGTTTGCGATTGGAATAACAGTTAATGCGGAGCCTGCACCAAAGCCTGCAGCAGTCATACCAGCAGCTAAACCACGACGATCTGGGAACCACTTGAGCGCATTGCCTACGCAAGTACCGTAAACAGCACCAGCACCCACACCACTAACAGCAGCAGCTACGTAGAGCATAGTTAATGTATCTGCATGGGAATTCATGATCCAGCCAAGGCCGCATAAAATGCCGCCGCAGAAAACAACTGGGCGTGGACCAAACTTATCAACGAGATAACCTTCGATTGGCACCAACCAAGTTTCGGTCAATACGAAAATGGTGAATGCAACTTGAATCGCTGCACGACCCCAACCAAACTTAGCGTCGATTGGGTTTACAAATAAAGTCCAACCGTATTGCAAGTTTGCAATCATCGACATACAAATGATGCCAATTAGTAGCTGAAACCAACGACCTCCTAAAGGTCCTGCAGTTTTCTCGCCGCTCATCCTAAATCTCCTATTTTTGCTTTTTATAAATACTCATCACACCCAAAAATTTGGGTTATGTGATTTTTAAGCATTTACACATTGGAATACTTGACACTAATCAAGTTTTCCTCAATTCCCCACTAGTGATTACCCTTGCCTTAACCCCATGAAATATAAGCTTTACAAGGGTAAATCAGCGGATTTTCTGTACCGCTGACTAGCGACGATAGGAATGAAAAAAGCCACCCGAAGGTGGCTTTTGAATTGCTGTAATTTTTTAAATTACATGCCGCGATATGCACCGTCGAAATCATAGTGACGAGCAGGCTTGTCTTGGCTTGGTTTGCTTTCTGTGAAAAGCTGGTTAATCATATTCAATAAAACAGTCATTTGAATCTCCTTAAGGGTTAGTACCTAGAGTATAACCCTAATACTATTGCAGTGCAACAGGCCAAAAAAACGGGCAAAAGTATCTTAAGCCTTTGTTTTTAAAGGAGATTGGCTCAATTTAGGGAAAAATGCTTTATTGACGCCTGCTGACTTGGGATTAGCGCGGCAAATCCTTTTTAGCGGAACCGATCTAGCAGTTTTTTGCTGACTTTATCCAATTGCGTAGAGTCTTTGATGAGAAATTGCAGTCCGTTGGAATCGGCAATCAGCAATGTATTGCCAGCAATTCGACGAATATCTTCCTCGCCCTTGAGGCGAATTCGAGTTGGACCTCGATCCGTTTCGATATCCCAAATACTAGGGGTGGCAAACGTAGAAACCTTAGTGATCTTCTCAACGACTGGCATGAATTCGCGTTCAGCCAATTCTTCCTCAATCAATCCAAGTTCTGCTTCAGAAATTGCAGTGACATCTGGAAACCAGCAAAGCTCTTTTCCAGATTGATTCATGATGCCAATACCAGCAGCAGGCGCAGTAATTGGAAAAGCCCTGACAGGATGAACGCCAATGTGTCGCTCACCCTTGTTATCGATAAAGACTAGACGGCCTAGCGCATCACGCTCTAGCTGATGAGTCGTACTCATACCCCACCCCCAACTTGCTTAGCAACTTGTTCCAGCTTTTCTTCTTGAACTTCATCTAGACTTTCACCAATAGCGCCGCCCTCAACGAGTTCCGCAGCATGACGCAGCTGGGCTTGATATAAGGTGTAATAAGCGCCCTGGGCCTCCATCAATTGATCGTGAGAGCCTATTTCCACTATCTCGCCTTTATCTAAAACCACCAAGCGGTCAGCTTTTCTTAAGGTGGAGAGGCGATGGGCGATTGCAATCGTAGTGCGGCCCTTCACCAGGTTATCCAAAGCGCGCTGGATTTCTTTTTCAGTAGTGGTATCAACAGATGATGTTGCTTCATCTAGGATCAGAATGCTTGGATTAATCAGCAGTGCTCGCGCAATTGATATGCGTTGACGCTCGCCACCAGAGAGCGATTGGCCGCGCTCCCCTACCAGGGAGTCATAACCCAGAGGGAGGCGCAGAATAAATTCGTGGGCATGAGCGGCACGTGCTGCCTCAATAATTTCTTCGCGCGTTGCATCTGGCTTACCGTATGCGATGTTTTCAGCAATCGTGCCAAAGAATAAAAACGGTTCTTGCAACACCAAACCAATACGCTTGCGATAGTCAGCAATCCCAATGCTCCGAATATCGCGTCCATCCAATGAAATCGATCCCGCGCTCACATCATAGAAGCGGCAGATCAAGTTCACCAAAGTACTCTTACCGGAACCACTATGCCCTACTAGGCCAATCATTTCGCCTGGCGCAATATCCAAGTCAATGCCTTTAGAAACGGCACGATTACCGTAACGGAAGCCTACGCCACGCAGGGAGATACGGCCTTTGACCTCACCCAAAGGTGCTGGATTGATAGGCTCAGGAACGCTAGAGACGTGATCCAAAATATCAAAAATACGTTTAGCGCCAGCTGCCGCTTTCTGAGTATGAGAAACAATTCGACTCATGGAATCTAAGCGAATATAAAAACGGCCGATGTATGCCAAGAAAGCAATCAAGACGCCAACAGAAATTTTCTGGTGCGCAACTTGCCAGATACCAAAACCCCATACCACTAGCAAACCCGTTTCAGTAAGCAAAGTTACTGTAGGAGAAAACAATCCCCACACGCGATTCACGCGATCATTAATTTGTAAATTGTGCTTATTGGAATCTACGAAGCGTTTGAGTTCGCGGTCTTCTTGCGCAAATGCTTTCACTACCCGAATGCCTGGGATAGTGTCCGCCAAAATATTAGTTACCTCAGACCAGATGCGATCAATCTTTTCAAAACCAAAACGCAAACGATCGCGCACAACATGAATCATCCAAACAATGAATGGTAATGGCGCCAAGGTGACCAAGGCCAGCAAAGGATCAATGGATACTAGGATGGCTGCAGTCATGGTGATCATCAACACATCGGTAGCAAAATCGAGCGCGTATAACGAGAGGAAAACGCAAATACGATCTGTCTCAGCGCCAATGCGGGCAATCAAGTCACCCGTTCTCTTGCCGCCAAAATATTCCAGCGAAAGTTTTAACAGATGCTCGAAAGTAGTGTTGCGTAAATCAGCACCAATGCGCTCACTCACCAATGCAAGTAAATAAGTCTTCCACCAACCCAGGCCCCAAGCAACAATTGCTGCGCCAAACAATGCCAACAGATACATGCTGGCTAAATGAAAATCAATAGGATTGCCGCGCTCATATGGAATCAACACGTGATCCATTAATGGCATGGTGAGATACGGTGGAATTAAAGTCGCGCCTGTAGATAACAGAGTCAATACAAAACCCAGTAGCAATTGTTTCTTGTAAGGTCGTGCAAAACGCCAAAGCTTGAAGAGCGTCCAAGTAGATGGCGGCGCATCATCCTCAGGATCACAAGTCGGGCAAGAATCAGAATTTGCTGGTTTTGGGCTCAAACAAACTGGGCAGACCTGCTTGTCATACTCACTGACCGCACCATTGCTCAGCTCCTCGCCACGAGTTAATTGTTTAAAAGCGGATTGGAGGCGAAGTACTTGGGGGTTTACCGCCAGGGTGAAATTCCAGGATCTCAACAATTTATCGGGAGTTTCCAAGCGCAAATGCCCTACTCCAGCATGATCACCGTGGATTAAATGGGTGTTTGTCTCCAACTTCCAAGACTCAAATACTTTGCCGTCGGTCCAAAACAAGCCTTGTTCACCGAGTAAAAGCAGGCTTTTTTCAAAACGTAGGTCGAGACCTAAATCGAGCTCAACCCAAGCTAGTAGGGCTTCAGGGCTCTTTACCGGGGAAGTCTCTGCCCCCAAAATAGCCGACCAATAGCTCGGTAGCTCAGGGGCAAAAGGTAGGATTTGTAGCTTCATTGACCTTAAAAGTATAGTGGAGCTAAATTTTTTAGATTTATTGCTCCTGTCAACTTTAGAGGGCCAAAAGCCGTTAAATTATCTAAGTAGGCCCTTTTATGTATTTTTGCCAATTTTGTGAGTTTTTCAAATAACTATTAGAAACAGAGAGACTGTCTGACGCGTCAACGCCAAAACCTGGCGCCGGCCATCGCAACACTGCATATGCCCCAATTACTAGATAAATCCATCGAGATTCTGAGCGTTAAGCATCTCCGTGGTCCCAATATGTGGACTTACCATCCCGTGATTGAGGTTTGGCTCGATATTGGCGATTTAGAGGACTACCCCTCTAACCTGATTCCCGGCTTTTATGAACGCTTAGTGAAAGCCCTTCCAAGCCTCGTTGAGCATCGCTGTAGCTATGGTGAAACTGGCGGATTTTTAAAGCGCGTAGAAGAAGGCACCTGGCCTGCTCACATTCTCGAACACCTAACTCTTGAGTTACAAAACTTAGCCGGCATCCCTGGCGGCTTTGGTAAGGCACGTGATGGCGATAGACGCGGTGTTTACAAAGTGATGGTTAGCGCAATTAATGAGGAGGTAACACTCACCGCCCTCAAATATGCGCGTGATCTTTATTTAGCTCTAGCACAAGACAATGCTGACTGCGTTGCTCTTGTGCAAACCATCATCGAAAATTTGCGTGATATTGGCGATGATCTTTTGCTAGGTCCAAGTACAGCATGCATTGTGAATGCAGCTGAAGAGCGTGGCATTCCATCGATTCGTTTATCTGAGGGCAACCTGGTTCAACTAGGTTATGGCGCTAAACAACGCCGCATTTGGACAGCAGAGACCGATCAAACGAGCGCAATTGCTGAAACTATTTCTCGCGATAAAGATCTCACCAAGAGTTTGCTACGCAGTGCTGGAGTTCCAACACCTGAGGGAAGAACTGTTACCAGCCCTGATGATGCCTGGGAAGCGGCACAGGATATTGGCTTACCAGTGGTTGTCAAGCCGATTGATGGCAATCATGGCAGGGGTGTATTTATCAACCTCTATACCCAACAAGAAATTGAGGCAGCTTATGCAGTTGCCATCGATGAAGGTAGCGAGGTTTTAGTTGAGCGTCACATTGTTGGCGATGAGCATCGCTTGCTAGTTGTAGGCAACAAAGTAGTTGCTGCGGCAAAAGGTGAAACTGTATGGGTCACTGGTGATGGTAAACACACTGTTCATGAGCTAATTCAAATACAGATTAATTCTGATCCCCGTCGCGGCACCGCAGAAGAGCACCCTCTTAATCCTGTACGCATTGATTCTGCAGTAGAGCTCGAGCTGGCACGTCAGCAATTAAAAGGCGACAGTGTTCCTGCAATAGATCACAAAGTACTGATTCAAAGTAACGGCAACGTTGCATTTGATGTCACTGATTTAATTCATCCCGATGTGGCAAGCCAAGTAGCTTTAGCCGCTCGTGTTGTTGGTCTTGAAATTGCCGGTGTTGATTTAGTAGCGCAGGACATTAGCAAACCCTTGGCAGATCAACATGCTGCCATTGTTGAAGTGAATGCTGGCCCTGGCCTACTGATGCATCTCAAGCCTGCCAGCGGCAAACCACAACCTGTTGGCAAAGAGATTGCAAATCATCTCTTCCCACCTGGAGTGGATTTCCGCATTCCAGTAGTTGGCGTCTGCGGTGAACGAGGCAAAACCCCTGTCGCCGAAATGATTGCCCATTTCTTGCGCTTAACGAATATCTACGTTGGCCTTTCTTGCAGTAAAGGCCTGTTCTTTGGCAATCGAGCTATTCCAAACTCCAATGCATCAAATTGGGAGAATGCTCGACGCACCCTTCTCAATCGCGCAGTAGAAGCTGTCGTGATTGAGAATAATCATTTATCGATGTTGATTGAAGGCTTAGCCTACGATCGTTGCCAAGTGGGTGTAGTTCTCAATGTTGATCCAACGGCCAACTTCCCGCAATACGCTATCTACGATGAAGATCAAGTCTTTAGTGTTGTGCGTACCCAGGTTGATGTTGTTCTTCCAACTGGTGTTGCCGTACTGAATGCTGATGATCCAATGTGCGTACAAATGGCTGAGCTTTGTGATGGTCAAGTGATTTTCTTTAGTGAGAATTCAGACTCTGAGATTGTCAAAGCCCACTTAGTAAACGGTGGTCGTGCAGTTGTCATTGGCAAGCAACAAATTACCTTGAAGTCTGGAAAGCTGGATCAGAAATCCATTCCTGTGCCACGTCACTCTGAAGCCAACCACTCTTCTCCTTGGAAGACCATGAACTTAGGTGCAGCTATAGCAGCAGCCTGGGCCCTTGAAATTCCATTCAACGTTATCGAAGCAGGCGCAGAAACATTCGTGCCTGACGCCACTACTGCTACAGGGGCTTAATTGGAAATTACCCGTATTCGCATGTTGCGCGGCCCAAATTTATGGAGCCGCCATACCGCCTTAGAGGCGATTGTTTCTTGTGATGAGTCGGAAAGCTCAATCGACTCTATTCCTCAATTTGAAACCAAGATTCGTGAGCGCTTCCCCCAGTTGGGCAGCATGCGTCGCGGCGGGCACAATGAGGTGCTTTCTTTAGCTCACGCCCTGGAGCATGCAGCGCTTGGACTTCAAGCGCAAGCGGGTTGCCCCGTCACCTTTAGTCGCACAGTACAAACAGTCGATGCCGGCGTTTATCAAGTCGTAGTGGAATACACCGAAGAAGTCGTTGGGCGCATGGCTTTTGACTTTGGTTTTGCTTTGATTCAAGCCACCCTCAACGATGCACCGTTTGATCTCGCTGCCGCCCTCTCAGAATTAGAGGCTCTGTACGAAGATGTTCGCCTTGGACCGAGTACTGGATCGATTGTTGATGCCGCATTACAACGCAACATCCCCTATCGCCGGATGACCGAAGGCAGCATGGTGCAGTTTGGATGGGGCAGCAAACAAAAACGTATTCAAGCTGCAGAGACTAGCGACACCAGTGCGATTGCTGAAGCGATTGCTCAAGATAAAGAACTCACCAAGAACTTACTTGCCGCCGCTGGTGTATCCGTTCCCATTGGCGAAGTAGTTACCACTGCAGATGATGCTTGGCGCGCCGCTCAAAAAATTGGTGGTCCGATTGTTTTAAAGCCGAAAGATGGTAATCAAGGTAAGGGTGTTGTTGCCAACATTCAAACTGAAGAAGAGGTTCGGGCTGGTTTTGTTGTGACTCAAGCCTTTGGTCGTGAAACTATTGTGGAGCGCTATCTCCCTGGTGCAGACTATCGCTTACTCGTCGTTGGCAACCGCCTCTCGGCCGCCGCTCGGCGTGAGCCAGCACAAGTAGTTGGCGATGGAAGTCACTCCGTTGCAGAGCTAGTTGAAATCGAGAATAAAAATCCATTGCGTGGCGATGGCCATGCAACAGCTTTAACCAAGATTCGCTTTGATGACATTGCCATGGCGCATCTGGCAAGCTCTGGCCTCACTCCACAATACGTGCCCAAGACTGGCGAACGCGTTCTACTCCGCAATAACGCCAATCTCAGTACCGGCGGAACCGCTACTGATGTTACTGACGATGTTCATCCAGACGTCGCAGCAAGTGCAGTAGCTGCCGCCCAGATGATTGGACTCGATATTGCTGGCGTAGACATCCTTTGTGAAAACATCTACAAGCCATTGGAACAACAAGGTGGCGGCATCGTTGAAGTCAATGCTGCGCCCGGTTTACGTATGCATCTAAAGCCTTCATATGGCAAAGGACGCCCCGTTGGCGAAGACATCATCAATATGATGTTTCCGCTAGGTGAAGATGGCCGCATTCCTGTGGTAGCAGTTACCGGCACAAATGGTAAAACCACCACGGTTCGGCTGATTTCTCATTTATTAAATGAAACTGGCCTACGCGTTGGCATGACAGGAACTGATGGCGTTTATATCAACCATCGCCTTATCGATACTGGTGATTGCAGCGGGCCCAAGAGTGCTCGTAATGTTCTGATGCATCCAGATGTTGATGCGGCTGTGCTTGAAACCGCTCGGGGTGGAATGCTCCGCGAAGGTCTTGGTTTTGATCGCTGCGAAGTTGCGGTTGTAACCAATATTGGCGAAGGCGATCACTTAGGCCTTAATTACATTACTAGCGTTGAAGATTTAGCTATTCTCAAGCGCGTGATTGTGCAAAACGTCGCCCCAACCGGTGCCGCAGTGCTTAATGCAGCAGACCCAATGGTTGTAAAGATGGGTGACAAGTGCTCTGGTCGAGTCATTTTCTTTGCCCAAAATCAACATCACCCAGTTATTGCCGCCCATCGCGCCAAGAATAAAAAAGTTATTTATTTTGATGGCACCTACATAGTTGCCTCCAAGGGATCGCGTGTGATGTATCGCTTCCCCGTTAGCGAAATCCCGCTGACACAAAATGGCGTACTGGGCTTCCAAATTGAAAATGCAATGGCTGCTATTGGCGCCGCCTGGGCTCTTGGTCTTGATGCTGAAAAGATTGCGCGCGGTTTACATAGCTTTGAAAGCGATCCGAATTCCGTACCGGGACGCTTTAATCAATTCCAACACAATGGCGCCACCGTCATTGCTGACTATGGTCACAACCCTGATGCTATGCGCGCCCTAACTAGTGCGGTTGAGGCCATGAAACCCAAGAAGAGCCACGTGGTTATTAGCGGTGCAGGTGATCGTCGTGATGAAGATATCCGCGATCTAACCCGCATCCTGGGCAACGTATTTGACAATGTCATTCTTTATCAAGATGCTTGCCAGCGTGGTCGTGAAGATGGTGAGGTATTAAAACTCTTGCAAGAAGGCTTGGTTGGCGCAACTAAGGCTAAGCAAGTCAAAGAGATTCATGGTGAATTTAAGGCTATTGATACAGCCCTAAACGATCTTGCTGCAGGCGATATTTGCTTGATTCTGATTGATCAAGTTGAAGAGTCTCTTGCCTATCTTAAGCAACAGGTAAGGCCTTAATAGTAACTTTTCGATAATAAAAAACCCCAATCGCTTGATTGGGGTTTTTATTGGTGCAGTACTAATGCACTTATGAGTGATAGCTCTGAATGCGATCAATCTCTTCTTTAGAGCCTAGCATCACAGAAACACGTTCATGCAAGTCTGTTGGCTGCAAATCCATAATGAGATCCGTGCCATTAGTAGATGCGCCGCCCGCCTGCTCTACCAGGAAACTCATTGGATTGGCTTCGTACATCAGGCGTAACTTACCGGGCTTGTGCGGTTCACGCTGATCCCATGGGTACATAAATACCCCGCCACGAGATAAAACACGATGCACATCCGCCACCATGGAAGCGATCCAACGCATATTGAAATCCTTGTCACGCGTGCCACTGACGCCTGCCAAACACTCCTCAACATAACGACGAACTGGGTCAGCCCAGTGGCGCATGTTGGACATATTGATTGCAAACTCTTTGGTTGAATGAGAAATCTTTACCGCATCCTTGATGAGCAAAAACTCACCAGTCACCTTATTCAAGGTAAACATCACCACACCATCACCCAAGGTCAAGGCCATCGTGGTTTGAGGTCCATACACTACATAACCCGCAGCAACTTGATGACGCCCTGACAACAAAAAGTCAGAGGTCTGCAAAGGTGCATTCGGATCTTGTTTCTTGAGAACTGAAAAAATAGTTCCAATCGATACGTTCACATCAATATTGGATGAGCCATCGAGTGGGTCAAATAACAGCAGGTAATCACCTGTACCTTGAACTGGAACTGGAAGCTCCATTTCTTCTGAGGCTAAACCTGCGAGTGATTTACAACCCTTTACGCCGTCGATCAGCAAATCGTTTGCAATGATGTCAAGTTTTTGCTGAACTTCACCCTGCACGTTGCCAGTGCCTGCGGAACCCAACAAGCCAATCAAGGCGCCCTGCGCTACTTCATGACTGAGAGTTGAGCAGGTGTTAACAACCGCGGTCAGCAAATCTTGCAATCCAGCCGGAATAGCATCGCCAGCCGGCTTTGTGGAGGCTAAATATTGCTTGAAATTGATATGGGTACTTGAGGACAAAGGTATTTCTCCAAAGCTCTATTGAAATTAAGGTCTATTTTGCCTTGTTCCGAATGCCAACCTCAAAATATTGATATTTCCCATCTAAATGATCATTTGGGCAATAAACCACTCTAATTTTGATGTTATTTTAGATGTTATAATGCATCAATAATGATGAGAGATATATATGAGAACTACTGTCACGATTGACGACGATCTATATCAAAGAGGTTTGGATCTTGCTGACCCTGATATGGATAAAGCTGATCTCTTTAGGGAGGCCATTAACGTATTCATAAGAGTTCAAGTTGCTAAGAGGTTGGTAGCATTGGGTGGTAAATCACCTCAGATGAAGACTATTCCTCGCCGCAAACCGAAGGATGGCCAGTAATCATGACCATGGTTTTAGTTGACACATCAGTCTGGGTAGCTCACTTTAGAAAGTCAAATGTATCTTTCGAATCTCTACTACTAAATGACCAAATACTGTGTCATCCCCTAATCCAAATAGAATTAGCCTGCGGATCACCCCCATCGCCACGCTCTAAAACCTTGGGCTATATTAAAAAATTACGACAAGCAACTATAGCCACCCCTTATGAAATATTGGAGTTTATTGAAAAGCATCAACTCCAAGAATCTGGATGTGGGGCAATTGATGTCTCACTCCTTACATCAACTCTGCTTTCAGAAAATGCCCAGCTTTGGACTCTGGATAAGAGCCTGGAAAAGCTTGCAATTCGATTGGGTATTTCGTACGGCAATAAGCTCCATTAACTTCTTAGTTACCCAGCGCCTTTCCAATCACTTCCCTCACATCGGGAGAGAGTGTTGGGCATGCAGAAACACGCTCTAGAGCCGCTTTCATATGATCTTGATAGGGTTGGGCAAATAAACGCCAGCGGTCCAGCGCTCTTGCAAGACGAGCTGCTACCTGAGGATTAATAGGATCTAGAGCTAATACGCTATCGGCCCAGAAATCATAGCCACTGCCATCCGCCTGATGAAAGCTAGCTGGATTGTTAGCGCAGAACGAATGAATCACGCTGCGAACTCGGTTTGGATTGTTTAACTTGAATGCAGGATGCTCACGGAGTTTCTTCACCTCAGCGAGAGTGGAGTCAAGACCGTCAGCAGGGGGACGGCTGGATTGCAAGCCAAACCACTTATCAATAACCAAGGCATCATTCGCAAATCGATTGTAAAAATCAATTAAGCAATCTTTAGCCTGTTTTGCGCCGTGCACCACTAATGCAGATAAGGCTGCATAACGGTCAGTCATATTGTCAGCAATTTGATATTGATTGGCTGCCATTGGTGCCCATACTGCTGGCGCCGCCTCCAGCAACATACTCAATGCTAGATTTTTCAGGGCGCGCTTACCAGCATCCATCCCATCAGACTTAAATGGTCCAGGTGTTTGCATCTGCTGATACAAGGCGGCCCACTCAAGTTGCAACTGCTTGGCAATCTCTCTGCGGAAAGCGCGTCGCGCAGCAAATATCTTCTGAGGATCAACGCTTGTACATTGCTCATACAAATAAGACTCTGCAGGCAGCGTTAAAGCCAGATCCTTAAAGGCTGGATCCAAATTAGGGTCTAGTAAGATATTGTGGTACGCCTCAATCAGTTTTTCATCAGGCAAACGATTATTTAAAATCATTTGCATCGCTAACTTCTGACCAGCCTCCCAACGATTAAATGCATCATCATCGCTTGAGAAAAGTGTTAATAGATCTGCCTCAGATTGTTCAAAATCCAAATTGATTGGCGCTGAGAAGTTACGATTAATCGAGAGAACCGGTTTATCTTGAATATTGTCAAAAGTCCAAGTTTGACTCTCTTGCGTCAATTCCAATAACTGTTCAGCTTGGTCATTTGCCTTGGTAATTAAGCGCATCTTCAATGGAATATGAAAGGGCTTCTTCTCCGGCTGACCTGGACTAGGCGTGCAACTTTGCGTCAGCGTCAGTTGGTACTGTTTTTTGGCGGCATCATAGCGCTCTTGCACCTTAACCCTTGGAGTGCCTGCCTGGCTATACCAATTCTTAAACTGAGTTAGGTCCTTGCCATTGGCGTCTGCCATCGCAGCCAAAAAATCATCGCAGGTAACCGCCTGACCATCGTGACGCTTGAAATATAAATCCATACCTTTACGGAAACCTTCTTTACCTAAGAGGGTTTGATACATCCTCACAACTTCTGAACCCTTCTCATAGACAGTGACGGTATAGAAGTTATTAATTTCTTGATACTCATCCGGACGAATCGGATGCGCCATCGGACCCGCATCTTCTGGAAATTGCAGTTGACGCAATAATCTGACGTCTTCAATACGCTTTACCGCCCTACCAGATTCGCTACCCATTTGATCGGCAGAGAACTCTTGATCTCTAAATACAGTCAAGCCCTCTTTCAGGGATAGCTGAAACCAATCCTGGCAAGTAACGCGGTTACCTGTCCAATTATGGAAGTATTCATGCGCAACGACACTTTCAATATTGGCAAAGTCAGCATCGGTAGCAGTTTCTGGCTGAGCAAGAACAAACTTAGTATTGAAAATATTCAACCCTTTGTTCTCCATTGCACCCATATTGAAATCGCTTACCGCCACAATCATGAAGCGCTCTAAATCCAGTTCTAACCCAAAACGCTTTTCGTCCCAATGAATAGAGGCAATTAGGGAGTCCATGGCATGTCGAGTCTTCTTGAGGTCATGCGGCTCAACCCAAATCTGCAGTAACTTCTTCGCGCCGCTACTAGTGGTGATGGTCTCCTCAATGCACTCCAACTTACCAGCAACTAAGGCAAACAAATAGGATGGCTTAGGAAATGGGTCTTCCCAAGTAGCGCTATGCCATCCATTAGGCAGTTTTTCTGTAGTCAGTAAGTTGCCGTTGGATAACAGCACTGGGCACTCTACTTCGCGCGCACGCAATGTCACGCGATAGCGCGCCATCACATCAGGACGATCCAAGAAGTAAGTAATCTTTCTGAAACCCTCTGCTTCACATTGAGTGAAAAAGTTCCCGTTGGAAACATACAAGCCCATCAGGGTGGTATTTTTCTCGGGAACGCAAACGCAAATAATTTCTACGACAAACTTTTCTTTACCTTCATTTGGCAGTGAATGAATCGTCAGTGTTTCTGGTGTTAACTCAAAATGGCGATGCGCTTCACCATTGATGCGCAAACTGACAAACTCGAGCTCTTGCCCTACTAAAACCAATGGGACACCTGCCTTAAAACTTTTGCCTGGCAAAACCTCAATACGACTTTTCACAATAGTTCGCGCTGGATCCAGAGCGATATCGAGTTCGACATGATCGAAGGTGTATGCAGGCGGGAGGTATTCGAGCCTACGAAAGCTCTGGGGGAGATCAGTTTTCATGAGCCTATTTTAAGTCTTGGCTGGCAGACAGGTTGGTTCGCTATCTCAGGCCCATATCAGGGTAGCCAAGCCAATTGCAATAAAGGTGACGGCTGCAACCGCGTGTACCCACTTAATGGGCATGCGTTTCGTGAATTTCTGCCCAATCCAGACGGCAGGGGCATTTGCCAGCATCATCCCCAATGTGGTGCCAACTGTTACGGAGAATACGTCCTCGTAACGGGCGCCTAAGGCAATGGTCGCTATTTGTGTCTTATCGCCCATCTCGGCCAAAAAGAATAAGCCTACCGTGAGCAAAAATACCTGGAGAGCCCTATCAGTTACCTTAGACCCAGCTGCATCATCAATATGATCTGGCACCAGCAACCACAGACCGATTCCTAAAAAGCTCAAACCCAAAATCCAACGCATCACATCCGGTGACACTAGAGTAGTAAGCCAATGACCTAATAAAGCAGCACAAGCATGATTAGCAATAGTGGCAATAAAGATACCTGCAATGATCGCTAATGCTTGCTTGGGATAGCGAGCCGCAAGCATTAATGAAAGCAATTGAGTTTTATCCCCCATCTCCGCTAGAGCAACTACCCCAGCAGAGAGGGTTAAGGCTGAAAAATCCATAAATGATGTAGGTCCAGTAAGTTTTGCGTATCAGGGATAGTTTAAATCCTAGCCCTCACTAGACCCACTCATTTTGGATATTTATTGCTACGCTACTAAAAGCTCCTCGGCCATTGCATAGTCTAGGCCCTGAGCCATTGCAACTGGCTTTGATGTCAACATCCCTTTATGCACACTCAAACCATTGCGCAAGTGATGGTCAATTGAGAGTGCTTTCATCACTCCCCGGTTTGCCAAAGCCTCTACAAACGGATAAGTCGCATTGGTTAAAGCAAAGGTAGATGTTCTCGCAACTGCTCCGGGCATATTAGCAACGCAATAATGAATCACACCATCTACCACGAAGGTTGGGTCCGCATGCGTAGTTGGCTTGGAGGTTTCAAAGCAGCCGCCTTGATCAATCGCAACATCCACCACAACCGAACCAGGCTTCATTGTTTTAATCATGTCGCGCGTCACCAACTTGGGAGCAGCTGCACCAGGTAGCAACACTGCTCCAATCACGACATCAGCCTCACATACCTCTTGCTCAATTAGCAAGCTATCGGAATAAAAAGTTCTGACGCGATTGCCATAGAACATATCGATCTGACGCAAGCGATCAATATCACGATCAAAGATGCAAACATCAGCCCCCATGCCGACCGCCATTTGCAAAGCGTTACGGCCCACGACACCACCTCCTAGAATGACAATCTTGGCCGGTGATACACCAGGTACACCCGCCATCAACACACCTAAGCCACCATTGGTTTTCTCTAAATGCGATGCAGCTGCCTGGATGGACATGCGACCCGCTACTTCACTCATGGGCGCCAATAGAGGGAGAGCGCCATTCATAGCCGTCACTGTTTCATAGGCAATGCAGGTAGCGCCTGATTGCAACAAAGCTTTTGTCTGCCTTGGATCTGGAGCTAAGTGCAAATAGGTAAACAGAATTTGATCCTCGCGCAACATGGCGCATTCTTGCGCCTGAGGCTCTTTGACTTTCACAATCATCTCCGCCCTTTGAAACACTTCTGCTGCACTATTCACGAGGCTGGCGCCAGCAAGCCGATAAAACTCATCCGTTAAGCCGATTTGCTCGCCAGCACCTCGCTGAATCAGAACGGAATGCCCCTGCTTACAAAGTCCGCTGACATTACCCGGGGTTAATCCCACTCGGAACTCATTATTTTTTACCTCTTGAGGTACACCAATGATCATTACCTTCTCCTATTATTTAAAGTCACGCTGGTTTGCTGTTTTGCGATGTAAGCCCACGACATAAAACATTGCGAGATACGCGCCCAATAAACACGGCCCCACTATGAGTGCGATCCGTGCATCCTCATGAAAGCCCATCAACACCACCACTAATCCGATGAATGCCAGAGCAAACCATGAGGAATACGGCCACCAAGGAGCGCGATACCCCAACTCCGCCACCTGGGATTTGGATAGCGAGCGACGGAATTTGATCTGTGTAATCAAGATCGCGATCCAAACCATTAGACCGATAAAGGTCACTGCAGCCATCATGTATTGGAAGGCTTTTTCAGGTACAAAGTAGTTCAGCACTACACCCAACATACAGACTCCGACTGTAGTCATCACCGCTCGATGGGGAACGCCATACCGTGAGAGCTTTGAAAAAGATCTAGGAGCATAGCCGTTAGACGATAAGGAGTACAACAAGCGTCCACCACTAAAGATACCGGCATTACAAGAAGAGAGTGCTGCAGTGATCACGACAAAGTTAATTAAGCCCGCCGCCTCTCGCAAACCCAGCCTCTCAAACATCACTACGAATGGACTGCCCTGCTGCCCAACTTGATTCCAAGGAAAGATTGCCAAAATAACCAGGATGGCACCCATGTAGAAAATGAGAATGCGCCAAGCCAAAGAATCTATGGCCATGGGAATGGTTTTTTGTGGGTTCTCAGCCTCGCCCGCAGAAAGACCAATCATTTCTATACCAACGTAAGCAAACAAGACCATTTGTAATGACAGCAACATTCCGCTGATGCCATTTGGAAAGAAGCCGCCGTGTTGCCATAAATTACTCAGACCAATGGGCTGCCAATTATTGGTAAAGCCAAACAAGATGACTGAACCTCCAAGCGCAATCATCGCGACAATCGCCACCACTTTAATCAGGGCAAACCAAAACTCAAATTCTCCAAATACCTTTACTGCAATCAGGTTGATTAAGCCCATCATCACAATAGAAGAAAGTGCCCAAATCCACTGAGGCGTCTCTGGAAACCAAATACCCATATAGATGCCAACTGCTGTGACTTCAGCAATTCCAACTACGATCCAATAAGTCCAGTACCCCCACCCCACCATATACCCCGCTAGTGGGCCCACATAGGTATTAGCATAAGCGGCAAAAGAACCTGCTACAGGCTCATGCACCGCCATCTCACCAAGCGTGCGCAAGACAATAAAGGCAACGATACCTGCCAGTAAATAACCCAGAAGAATTGATGGACCCGCTATTTGAATTGCACTTGCTGACCCCAGAAATAATCCCACGCCAATCGTTGAGCCCAAAGCCATCAAACGAATGTGTCGTACTTTGAGATGGCGCTTTAAGCCAGTGTGTTCAGTCTGCAAGAGAGACCCCCTTTCGATTTGTCATTGGCAACTTGCCAACGAAGCAAAGTCTAGGGAGGAACGGTGATCAGTACCAGGGGAGAAAAATTACTAAAGTAATTAATTAAATAAATCTATTTAGGAAAATATTGAAATGTCTTTGAAATCAACGCAGAGTTTGAAATAAATTATTTCTGATTGCAAAAGAATCAGTAATTTCCTACAGGGAATCCCCTTAAGGATTTACGACAATTTTTGGGGAAAACTTATTGTGCAGAGATGAGATTCAGAATTTCTGCGGCAGCTGCGAGCCCGCAAGCAGCCGTTACCATCACGGTGGAGCCATAGCCCGAACAGGCCAGACCTCCGCTGGAAGCTCCCGCTCGTGGTTCATGCGAGTAGATCGCACGAATGCCAATTTTTTTCTTCAGATTTCTGGAGAAGCCGTGATCTTGTCGTAACCCTTGACGAACCTTGGCTAACAAGGCATCTTGCTCGGTACGAGAGAGATCTTCGCAACGCACCGATGTGGGATCTGACTTGCCACCAGCTGCGCCACACATGACTAAAGCGCGATTATTTTTCACGGCCCACACTGATAAAGCAATTTTGGTTTGTACTGAATCGGTCGCGTCTAATACCAATGCATTTGCTGGAATAAGTCGATCTAAGTTTTCTGGCTCCAAGAATTCATCACAAGCAGTCAAGTTGATCTCTGGATTAATTAGCAGAATACGCTCCTTCATCACCTCGACTTTTGCTTTACCAAACTGCCCTTCTAGAGCGTGCAGCTGTCGATTAGTATTGCTTTCGGAGATATGATCAAAATCAATGATGACAAGGTGTCCGATACCCGTGCGAGCTAAAGCTTCTGCCGCCCAGGATCCAACACCTCCTAGACCAGCCACAACAACCGTTGCATTCAGAAAGCGCTCGCGCAGTTCTGGCCCATAGAGTCGTGAGACCCCGCCAAAACGACGATTTTCTAAGCTGCCTTCTACCTTGTCTTCTGCCATAGCTTCTCTTTATACTGAATAAATGGACTCCATTGCACAACTTCGCAAAAACTATACCTTTGGCCAGCTCTCAGAGACCGAGGTTCCCCAAGACCCGCTCCAGCTTTTCAAGCTTTGGTTTGATCAAGCTGTGAAAGCAGAGTGTCCTGAACCCAACTCGATGACCTTGGCAACGGCTAACCAAGCAGGCAATCCATCAGCCCGTATTGTCTTACTAAAAGGCGCAGACCAAAATGGCTTTACCTTTTTTACTAACTACGAGAGTCAAAAAGGCAAAGACTTGGCTATCCGCCCTCAAGCAGCCCTCCTCTTCCATTGGCATGAATTAGAGCGCCAGGTACGTATTCAGGGTGTTGTTGAGCGGGTTAGTGCAGCCGAAAGTGATGAGTACTTCCATTCCCGCCCAGCCGCCTCCAGAATTGGTGCCTGGGCCTCGCCTCAGAGCGCTGCCATTCCAAACCGGGAGTTCTTAGAGGAAGCGGAAAAACGTTTTAAGACAGAGTTTGGTGACACCCCTCCACGTCCAGGGCATTGGGGTGGTTACCGCCTACGTCCTACTGAAATTGAATTCTGGCAAGGGCGCCCATCTAGATTGCATGACCGTATGCACTACAAACTAGAAGGCGCAGACTGGCGAGTGAATCGCCTAGCACCCTAGAGACTGTTAATCCTTAGCAATATTGGGGCGCTATGAGCGATTTAAATTTCGCTCTAAATTTAGCCAGCTTAGGCGCAACTACTGCCATGCAATATCCTTGATTAGGATGCTGCTGAAAATAATTCTGGTGATAGTCTTCTGCGGGATAAATAGTTGGCGCAGCATCGATCTGCGTGACCACTGGATTGGCATAGATTTTTGAATCTTCAAGTTCTTGCACTACTTCATGCGCAATCTGAGACTGTTCTTCGCTATGAGTAAAAATGACTGAACGATATTGAGTACCATGATCGTTGCCTTGATAGTTCAAGGTAGTCGGATCATGAATCACGAAAAGGATTTCCAATAAATCCCTAAATGAAATGATTTGCGGATCAAACAAGATATCGACAATCTCGGCATGGCCTGATACACCCGTGCAAACAGCCTCATAAGTCGGATTGGGCCTAGCGCCACCAGCATAGCCAGATACCACCGACCGAACTCCAGAAATTTGCTGGTAAACCGCTTCCAGACACCAAAAACAGCCTCCACCCAAGGTAGCACGCTCTAAAAGGGGTTCTTTTTTATCTAAATTTGTTTCCATGGCTTTATCCTAATGCCTTATTCCAATACCTGCCAACTATTAATAGACTATGAATCGCTTCACTATCCAGCTCGATGAAATGAAAGCAGCTTACGCTGCAGAACCAAACCCTACCCTCGAAGTGAGACTGGATCGAATTGCGCGCATTGAAAAAATGATTGAGGCGAATGAAGAAAAAATCTGCAAAGCGCTCGAGGCAGACTTCGGGGTGCGCCACCCAGTAGAAACGAGACTTGCTGAATGCCAGATGATTTATCAGGCCTGCAAGTACCCCCGCAAGCATCTCAAAGAATGGATGAAGCCCGAGCAAAGAGAAGTTCCATTCCACATGGGCGCTTCACAAGCTTGGGTTGAAAGTCAATCGCTTGGCGTAGTCGGCATTCTGAGTCCGTGGAACTATCCAGTTCAATTAGCACTCATTCCAGCAATCGCTGCTTTTGCTGCTGGTAATCGCGTTTGGCTCAAGCCGTCTGAACGAAGCTCACGCACCTCTGGATTTATTGCCAGCCTCATTCAAGAATATTTCCACCCTAGCGAATTCTGTGTCACTACTGGTGGTCCAGAAGTAGCCGAGCAATTTTCAGCACTGCCTTTTAATCATCTTTTCTTCACTGGCTCAGGCAACATTGGCAAAAAAGTGATGCGTGCTGCCGCAGAAAATCTCACTCCAGTCACTCTGGAGCTTGGCGGTACAACGCCTGTCATCATTGATAAGAGCGCCAAACTCAAAGATGCTGCCGCCTCTATTGCTTATGGAAAATTACTTAATGGCGGTCAAACCTGTATTGCCCCTGACTATGTTTTACTAGAACCAAGCATTCAAGCAGAATTTATTCAAGAATTACAAACTGCAGCTCAAGCTCAATTTAGCAAACCAGAGGAACTAACAGGCCCTATTGATGGGCGCCAATTGGAATACTGGCAACACCTAGTCAGCGATGCGCTAGACCGTGGTGCAAAAGTCATTCCTTTGCTCAATAACCCTGGTGCTGGTGCAAGACCATTCGAGCCTATTGCATTGGTCAATGTTCCGCCGGAAGCCCGTATTCTTCATGAAGAAATCTTTGGACCCATACTGCCGATCGTGACTGTTGCAGATACCTCGGCAGCGATTGCTTATGTAAACAACAAACCCAATCCCTTGGCTCTATATTGGTTTGGCAAAGACAAAAAGAATATGAAGCGCGTTTTAAATGAAACGTGTTCTGGTGGCGTCACCATTAATGACACACTCTTACATATCACCATTGAAGATCTTCCTTTTGGTGGTGTGGGTGCGAGTGGCATGGGGAGTTATCACGGCAAAGCAGGCTTTAATACCTTCAGCCATCAAAAATCGATTCTTCAAGTACGCGGCTTCTTTGGTTTAAACCTTTTCAAGGGAACTAAAACAGCGCGCCCTCCATATGGAAAAATGACTGAGTGGCTTTTGCGTTATCTCAAATAAAGAGTTAAACAAGGAATACCTGAATGACTAAGCTCAGAAGATGAAGCTTTAAGCCTCTATTTCTGAATTAAGTCGGGAAAACCCTTGTAATCGAGTGCTGAAAATGTCATAATAGGAGGCTTTTTAAAGCAATTTGATTCATCGCCCCCCAGCTCTATTTCAGCGATTAGTTTAGAAGTCATAAACACAACAACGCTGCCGCTTGTCTGATGGTCGATGCCTTTGACCATCGCACCCTATAAAAAACAATGGGTGCAACATACGGAGACATCCCTTAAAGGGGATGTGTAATAGCATGACTTTTTCTAAAGAAACTAATCATGAGTCGAAAGACTCAAAGAGCACTGGAACCGAGTTCCAGAATTTTGCCCTAGCGGCATCACTCCTTAAAAACGTTGCTGAACTGGGTTATACCCAAGCCACTTCCGTGCAAGCTCAGGTTATTCCTGCGGCTTTAGCTGGTGGTGACTTATTGGTCAGCAGCCAAACCGGTAGCGGTAAAACCGCAGCCTTTTTATTGCCTTTAATTAATCAACTCATCGAAGACAACCCGAATAACTCACCTGTACCAGGTCGCGCACAACCTAAAGTGTTAGTGCTCTGCCCCACTCGTGAATTGGCTCAGCAGGTTTCTGCTGATGCAGTGAACTTGGTTCGCGGCATGAAAGGTATCCGTATCGCAACTGTGATGGGCGGCATGCCTTACGGCAAGCAGATCCAGGCATTGAAAGGTGCGTTGTTAGTTGTTGCAACTCCAGGTCGTTTGCTCGACTTGTGTGATAGCAAAGCAATTCGCTTAGATGATGTTAAACAGCTCGTTATCGATGAAGCAGACCGCATGCTCGACATGGGATTTGCTGACGACCTTGAGGCAATTGATAAGCGTTGCGTAGGCCGCAACCAAACTTTGATGTTCTCTGCAACTTTTGCGCCAAAGATCATGTCTTTAGCAAACGAGTTGACTACAGATGCCAAGCGTATTGAACTTGCTCACGCAGGTGAAAAGCACGCCAACATTGAACAGAAGTTGCATTGGGCTGACAGCATGTCACACAAGCATAAGTTGCTCGAGCACATTTTGGCTGATGCTGATTTGGATCAAGCAGTTGTATTTGCAAGCACTCAAGTTGAGAGCGAAAAAATTGCTGACACATTGCGTGCTAATGGCTATGAAGCAACTGCCCTACATGGTGCAATGCCTCAAGCTGTGCGCATGCGCCGTCTCGAGTCCTTACGTAAAGGTCACACCAAGATTTTGGTTGCAACTGACGTAGCGGCTCGTGGTATCGATGTGCCACGTATTAGTCACGTGATTAACTTTGGCTTGCCAATGAAACCAGAAGACTATACGCATCGCATCGGTCGTACAGGTCGTGCAGGTCGTAATGGTGTTGCTATCACTTTGGTTGAACATCGTGATCGCGCGAAGATCCGTAATATCGAACGCTTCACACAGCAAGATATCGTTGCTTCAGTGATTGCTGGTCTTGAGCCACAAGCCAAGCCAAGCTTTGGTGGTGGCGGCGGTCGTCCTGGTGGCGGTCGCTCTGGTGGCGGCTTTGGTGGTGGCAATCGCTCTGGCGGTGGTGGCGGTGGTCGTTATGGCTCAGGCGCTCGCTCAGAGTCTCGCTCTGGCGGTGGCTTCGGTGGTGGTAATACTGGTGGTGGTCGTTCGGGCGACTCTCGTCCAGCGCGCTCTGCTGACTCACGTCCTGCGCGTTCCGCTGACTCACGTCCGGCACGCTCTGGAGACTCACGTCCAGCAGGCGGCCCGCGTTTTGCTAAACCAAAGGCCGGCGGTCAACGTCGTAGCTTTAGCGGTAGCTAAAAATGATTCGCCGTAATCGTCTCCGTTCTGCATGGAATCGAGTCGGTTCCGGCGAAATCCATCGGGCGCCACGCGAGTGGCAACCTTGGCTAAGCGATACCGGGTCTCTCACCCAAAAAATTGAGAATGCAATTGGGCAAAAGCTAGAAGTTCAAGTTTTGCGCGACTGTCCTCAATCACTACATAGCGACGAAAGTCGCTATTTTCATTTCAAGCTCAGACGCTGCAGAGTACGTGAAGTATTGCTCTGCTCAAATGGCGTTCCTTTGGTTATGGCACATAGCGTCATTCCAACGTTAAGCTCCAGTGGCAGCAATCATCAGGTCTTGCGCTTAGGTACTAAGCCTTTGGGCGCAGTCTTGTTTAGCAAAACTCGCAAACACTCCAGGGCAAAGCCACCGCGCGATATTGCGCGTCTGGATAAAAGCACTGAATTATGGAAAAAATGTTCTAAGCACTTTGCTGGCTTAGGCTCACCCTTATGGGCACGACGCACCCTCTATCGCCTAAAGGGTCATCCCATCTTGGTAAATGAGATTTTCTTGCCCGCCTTACTAAAGACCGAAAAGTACTAGTTATTCGCTTTTTCTTTTAGATTGTCAGCCAAGCTAAGGTTGACTTGATCAAAGCTTCATCGCCTGGCTCACTTGTAAAGACCTCACCAAACCCAATCATTTCGGCTGCATCCGCAATATTATGATGTGGGCATAGCGCACTGGCGACATTGAGGTTTTGCGTAAATTGGTCTTTCATGACTTCGCCGAGGTAACGTACCGCCTCAGAGGAGGTGAGCAACCAAAGTGATTTACTCAAATCCATTTCTTGTACAAGTTGCCAAGCAGGATTATCAATATCCAAGGGCGCACGTGTGTAGGTTGAGATAGCCTCCACGGTTGACCCTGCCTTTAATAGCGTATCTGACAGCCAATCACGGCCACCCTCACCTTTAAAGATAACTACTTTTTTACCCTGCCAATTCCATTTCAGGGATTGAAGCTCTTTCCACAAGCCTTCAGAGTCCCAGTTTTCGTTATTTCCTGGAATGATGATGGGGGTGGGATTGTGTTCCGATCCAACACCATGATTTTTCAGGGCAAGATGACTGCTGCCACCCATCACACCAATCGGAATAATCTTCTTAGAAAAATCTTGCCAATCTCGTTCTAATAAACGCATCACACTCTCGATGGCATTAGGACTTACAAAGATGGCAAGATCCGCGTCCCTCAGGGTGGTAGCGATATGGTCAGCTAAATGCCCATCGGATTTCGGAACAATTGTTAACAAAGGCAGAGAGAGTATTTCTGGGAGACTACGCTTTCCTACTCCGCTCGCCTCGATTGCTTTAGTGAGCACTTCAATCAATTGACGAGCCTGACCACTAGGTCTTGTGACAATGATCGTTTTAGTACTCATACGAATCAGCTACTTTTTCTTTATTTGCTAAGCGTTACTTAGAAATTTTAGGAATTAAATCAGCCGCGCCCTGTGACAACAAGTCCTTTGCCACTGCAAGTCCTAGCGCCTCTGCGTCTGCAACTGATGTAACCTGAGCGCTGCCATTGGCCAAGCAAATGGCTTTGCCATCAACACTCGCCACAAAAGAGCGAATGTTCATTTGGTTCTGATCCCATGTGGCATGGGCGGCTAACGGTACTTCACATGAGCCGCCGAGTTGACGAGACACCATACGTTCAGCAGAAACAGCAAACAAAGTTGGTAAATCATTTAGTGGAGCAAGCCATTGTTTGATATTGGGATGCTTGATTAAAGTTTCGATACCTAAGGCGCCCTGACCTGCAGCAGGCGTGTAAGGATCGTATGGCAAAAATGCACGGATGCGGGACTCCAAACCTAAACGCTTTAAGCCAGCAGCGGCCAAAATGATGGCTTGATATTCACCTCGATCTAGCTTGCTCATGCGGGTATCCAGGTTACCGCGTAATGGCTGAATGACGAGATGTGGAAATTTGGCGCGTAGAACAGATTCGCGCCGCAAGCTCGAGGTTCCCACAATCGCACCGTGCGGTAAATCCTCAAGACCTGCATAGTCATTGGAAACAAATGCATCGCGCGCATCTTCCCTGGCCATGACACAAGAAAGGTCAAATCCCACGGGCATCACCATCGGGACATCTTTTAATGAATGAACCGCTAGATCAGCACGCCCATCCTCTAATGCAGTTTCGAGCTCTTTCACAAAAAGACCCTTACCACCCACTTTAGAGAGGGCTCGGTCCAAAATCTGGTCCCCACGGGTGGTCATCCCCAAAATCTCGACATCGCAGCCTGGATAGAGCTTTTTAAGGCAATCCCGGACATGCTCAGCCTGCCACATGGCTAGGCGACTTTCACGGGAGGCGATTACGAGGCGCTTTGGAGCGTCAGATAGGGAGGAATTCAGGGTTTGGGACATAACATTTAAAATAATCAAAGACCTACACCAATATACTGTGTTTATGAGCTCATCAAATAATTCCTTAGCCAACAAAGCCCAAGCTTGGTCGGCCCGTTTTGCAGAACCTGTCGACGAACTAGTTCAGCGTTATACCGCCTCTATTGGCTTTGATCAACGCTTTGCCATGGTCGATATTGCCGGCTCCCTAGCCCATGCTGAAATGCTGGCGACCCAAAAGATCATTAGCAGCCAAGATTTGGCCGATATTCAAAAGGGTATGGCTCAAATTAAGAGCGAAATCGAGTCCGGACAATTTAATTGGCAGTTAGCACTTGAAGATGTGCACCTGAATATCGAAGCACGCTTGACCGCATTAGTAGGCGATGCTGGCAAGCGTTTGCATACTGGCCGCTCACGCAATGACCAAGTAGCGACTGATTTGCGCCTATGGTTGCGAAGCAGCGTTGATGACATTGCAGTCACCCTCAAATCTTTGCGCATAGCGCTTTTGGATTTGGCTGAAAAGCATGCCTCCACTATCATGCCTGGTCACACGCATTTGCAAGTTGCGCAACCGATTACTTTTGGTCACCACTTGATGGCCTACTTTGAAATGTTTAGTCGTGATGCTAGTCGCTTAGTAGATTTGCGTGCTCGCTTCAATCGCCTGCCTTTAGGTGCAGCAGCATTAGCTGGAACCACCTACCCGATCGATCGCGAACAAGTTGCTAAGACCTTGGGCTTTGATGGCATCTGCAATAACTCATTAGACGCTGTATCTGATCGCGACTTTGCGATTGAGTTTTGCGCCTTCTCATCCATCTTGATGATGCACGTTTCACGCCTATCGGAAGAGCTAATCTTGTGGCTGAGCCCCCGCTTTGGCTTTATTGATCTGCCAGACCGCTTCTGCACTGGTAGCTCGATCATGCCGCAAAAGAAAAATCCAGATGTTCCAGAATTAGCCCGTGGCAAGACTGGTCGCGTTTATGGTGATCTGATTTCTTTGCTGACTCTTATGAAGGGTCAGCCACTGGCCTACAACAAAGATAATCAAGAAGATAAAGAGCCTTTATTTGATGCGGTAGATACCGTACAAGATACCTTGCGTATTTTTGCTGACATGGTTCCGCACATTGAAGTAAAGGCAGAGGTCATGAAGAAGGCTGCTGAAGAAGGTTTTGCAACAGCAACTGACTTGGCCGACTACTTGGTGAAAAAAGGTTTGGCTTTCCGCGATGCCCATGAAGCAGTCGCTCATGCTGTTAAAGCCTGCGTTGGCAGAAACTGCATGCTGACAGATTTAAGCCTCTCAGAACTTCGCTTTGCATGCGGTCTTGATAATCGCCCTGAACTCATCAGCGATGATGTGTTTGCATTGCTTACAGTTGATGGTTCTGTGCAATCACGCCAACACGCTGGTGGCACCGCCCCCGCCCAAGTACTTAATGCTATCCAACGGGGTCGTGCAGACCTTTAAAATTCATGGGGTTTTGGTGCAAACTCTCTACGGGAATTGACTACGTAAACCAGCTTCTGGGCAAGGCAGCCAGCATCATGATTTTGCTGTCTTGTATCGTGTCAGCGCTCAATGCCCTACTCCGCTATGGATTTGATGTCAGCAACAACTGGCCACTAGAACTGCAGTGGTATCTTTTTGCTGCTGCAGTCATGCTCGGTACGTCTTACACACTCAAACGCAATGAGCATGTACGTGTAGATTTAATCTACTCCCAACTCTCTGATCGGGGACGTCTGTGGGTTGACCTCTTCGGTTTAATTTTCTTTTTAATGCCAGCCTGCCTCTTATTTGCTTGGCTCTCCTGGACAACGCTCTTTTACCCATCATGGCTGGTAATGGAGCATTCACTGAACTCCGGTGGCTTAGCGCGTTACCCAATTAAGTTTGTAGTGTCCTTTGGATTTTTTATGCTGAGCCTGCAAGGCCTCTCAGAAATCATTAAGCGTATCGGCGCGTTACAGGGTAAAACAACCCTCCCCGCCGAAGACCTCCATTACGAAAAGCCGATGCAATGATTCCATTGGAGTGGATGCCGCCCTTGATGTTTGGTGGACTGATTGTCTTTATGTTGATCGGCTTCCCGGTTGCCTTCTCTTTAATGGCGGCAGGACTATTTTTCTCAGCCATTGCTATCAGTGAAGGATTCTTTGGCGTCCCATTTTTGCAAGCTATTCCGCAACGCATCTTTGGTAGCGTGCTCGCCAACGATCTCCTGCTAGCTATTCCCTTCTTCACCTTCATGGGCGCTATCTTAGAGCGCTGTGGTCTTGCAGAAGAAATGCTGGATTCGATGGGGCAGCTCTTTGGTCGCGTACGTGGTGGCCTTGGTTACTCTGTGATCATCGTTGGCTTTATATTAGGCGCCATCACTGGCACTGTAGCCGCTCAGGTGATCGCTATGGCGATGATCTCACTCCCGATAATGATGCGTTACGGCTACAACATGCGCTACGCTACAGGCGTGTTAGCGGCCTCTGGAACGATTACGCAGCTGGTGCCACCTTCTTTAGTTTTGATTGTGCTTGCGGACCAATTGAAGACTCAAAGTGGCAGTGCTGATGTGGGCAGCATGTATCTGGGTGCATGGGGTCCATCGCTTTTACAGATCGCCCTCTTTGCTCTCTACACCTTCTTCTTAAGTCGTGTTCGTCCAGACTATCTCCCGCCAGTCCCTGAGACCGATCTCACGCTCAAAGGCTGGGCACTTTGGAAAAAATGTCTCATGGGAATTATTCCATCGGCCATACTGATCTTCCTGGTTCTTGGCACCATCATGACTGGCATTGCTACGCCAACAGAATCGGGGGCGATGGGGGCGATGGGGGCACTCCTGCTTGCTTGGCTACGCCGCTCCAAGATACCCAATCTGAAGGGATTAATACAAGAGGCTTATCAAAACACCATGCGTATTACTGCCATGGTGGTGTTCATTCTTATTGGATCAACTTGTTTCTCCGTCGTGTTTCAGGGGGTGGATGGGGGCTTTTGGGTTGAGGAACTCTTTTCCAATCTTCCTGGTGGTTGGATTGGATTCTTAATCGTTGTGAATTTATTTGTTTTCTTCCTAGCCTTCTTCTTGGATTTCTTTGAAATCGCTTTCATTGTTGTGCCGATGCTTGCGCCGGCAGCAGTCAAACTCCTCTCCCCGGTATTGCTTGACTCTATGAATGGCAATCCTCAGGCAGCGGCTAGTGCTGCCTTAGTTTGGTTTGGAGTCATGCTCTGCGTGAACATGCAAACCTCTTTTATGCATCCGCCTTTTGGCTTCGCCCTCTTCTACCTTAGAGGGGTTGCACCCAAAGAGGTAAAGAGTAGTGACATCTACTGGGGTGCCCTCCCCTGGGTGGGTCTGCAGTTGGTGATGGTTGTGCTGGTGATGGCATTCCCAGCCTTAGTGACCACGCTCTTGGATAAACCTGCTGCCGTAGTTCAAAGCCAAGACTTTAATTTCACTGGCGAAGAAAGCAAGCCCGATACATCCAGAACCAAGGTGGATGAGGATGCTCCGGTGACGTTTCGGCTGGATAAGCCAGCAAAATAAAACGCCCCGTAAGTACGAGGCGATTTAATGCAAAACATGAGTTGATTACAGAGTAATGTCGCGCTCTTGCCTGACGCAATCGACGTAGTACTCACTCTTACCATCGATGTTGGCTTTAACGAGCCCATGGATATCCGTCTCAAATCCAGGGAACTTCTCATTGAAGTCTCTAGCAAAGTAGAGATAGTCAATGATGCGTTTGTTAAAGCGCTCCCCTGGGATCAGCAATGGAATACCTGGAGGGTAAGGAGTAACCAACATGGCAGTTACGCGCCCCTCCAATTGATCGAGCGGCACACGATCTACTTCTTTGTGCGCCATCTTGGCCCAAGCTTCTGAAGGCATCATGGCAGGAACCATGTCTGAGGTATACATCTCAGTAGTCATGCGTGCCACATCACGACTCTTATAGAACTCATGAATTTGCTGGCAAATATCTTTTAAGCCAACGCGCTCATAGCGCGGGTGCTTAGCAACAAACTCAGGCAATACTTTCCACAAGGGTGCATTTTTATCAAAGTGATCTTTGAACTGCTGCAACTCTGTTACGAGCGTATTCCAACGGCCTTTAGTAATGCCGATCGTGAACATAATGAAGAAGGAGTACAGACCGCACTTCTCCACGATGACACCATGCTCAGCAAGATATTTGGTCACGATGCTAGCTGGGATGCCCATGGAACCGAAGTTACCTTCAATATCCAATCCAGGTGTAACTACTGTCGCCTTGATAGGATCAAGCATGTTGAAGTCTTTGGCCAATTTGCCAAAGTCATGCCAAGCAGCAGCGGGCTCCAAGATCCAATCCGAGCGCTCACCAATACCCTCTTCAGCCAAGTGATCTGGGCCCCAAACTTTAAACCACCAGTCAGCGCCAAACTTATCATCTACTTCACGCATCGCGCGGCGGAAGTCCATCGCCTCAGCAATAGACTCTTCAACCAGAGTTGTGCCGCCAGGAGACTCCATCATGGCCGCAGAAACGTCACATGAAGCGATGATGGCGTACTGAGGGCTAGTAGAGGTATGCATCAAATAGGCTTCGTTAAAGCAATCACGATCTAGCTTGGTATCTTCTGCATCTTGTACCAATACTTGCGAAGCCTGGGATAAACCAGCGAGCAGCTTATGGGTTGACTGAGTTGCAAACATCAAACTTTTCTTAGTGCGCTTGCGATCCGAACCAATGGCGTGCATATCCTTGTAGAAAGGATGGAAGGCAGCATGTGGCAACCAAGCTTCATCAAAATGCAATGAATCTACTTTGCCATCTAACATCTCTTTAATCATTTCGACGTTGTACACGATACCGTCATAGGTGCTTTGAGTCAGTGTCATGACGCGTGGCACGACGTTCTTATCCTTGATGAACGGATTGGCATCAATTTTCTTCTGGATGTTTTTCCATTCAAACTCTTCCTTAGGAATCGGCCCAATAATGCCCAAGTGATTACGGGTAGGCATCAAGAAGATCGGAATCGCGCCCATCATGGTAATTGAATGAATCACGGACTTATGGCAATTGCGGTCAACTAAGACTACGTCGCCAGGGGCAACGGTGGAATGCCAAACAATCTTGTTTGAAGTTGATGTGCCATTAGTAACGAAGAACAAATGGTCTGCATTAAAGATGCGTGCTGCATTACGCTCGCTCTGCAACACTGGGCCAGTATGGTCCAAGAGCTGACCTAATTCCTCCACGGCGTTACAGACGTCAGCACGTAACATGTTTTCACCAAAGAATTGATGGAACATACGACCTACTGGGCTCTTTAAGAAAGCAACGCCACCAGAGTGGCCTGGGCAATGCCAAGAATAAGAACCTTCAGAGGCGTAGTTAGTTAACGCACGGAAAAATGGAGGGGCCAAAGAATCCAAATATACCTTGGCTTCACGAATAATATGGCGCGCCACGAATTCTGGGGTGTCTTCATTCATATGAATGAAACCGTGCAACTCGCGCAAGATGTCATTAGGCATATGACGTGAGGTACGCGTCTCGCCATACAAGAAGATCGGAATATCTTCATTACGCTTACGTACTTCGGTAATAAAAGCACGCAAGTTATTTAAGGCTGGAAGATCATTATCTTCAGAGTCAGAGTCAAACTCTTCATCATCAATCGAAACGATGAATGAGGATGCGCGAGAAGCTTGCTGAGCAAACGAAGTTAGGTCGCCATAGCTCGTTAAGCCAATAACCTCCATGCCTTCATTCTCAATCGCCTCAGCGAGGTCACGAATTCCCGAACCCGAAATATTTTCGGAGCGGAAGTCTTCATCAATAATGATGATTGGAAAACGAAATTTCATAAAAACTCCCCTACTAATTTATCCGAGACATTCGGAACCCACTTCTCAAAGTTGGCTAAATCTATTATCCGGCTGCCGTCTGGCGAAACCGTGACTATATCGACAAAAGTCGCATTTTGCTGCACATCTCTTGGTAAGTAAACATGTCGAGCATAGACTTGATTGGCCAGGCTCTCGTGATACCCCGTAAAGGTAATTAAAAGGTGCCAATGCCCATTCAATTCGGCTTTGCCCAAGAAATCTTTTAGGGGGCTTGCTTCGTCCACGCTATGCATCGCCGTCCAGGTCAAGGAAAAGACCGGGCTCTCAGAGCGATGGAGCTGTAACTCCACCGATCTGCGATAACGCTCTCCCTCGCTTGTCATACTTTCCGCAATCAACCATAGCCTTAGCTGCGCCTCCACAATATGAGAGCTGCGATCATTAGCCACTCGGAACTTTAATGTTTTGATACCGTCATGATTACCAACCACGGCCACTTTAGAGAAACGTATACCTGCAGTAGGCCTGGTAAAGCGCGCAAAGGCCAGGCCCGTAGTTAATGCGGAGTACACAATCCCAAAAAATGCTTCAAAGGTCACAATCGCATTAGGCCAACTACCAACCGGAGTCATTCGACCATAACCGATAGTTGCCATCGTTTGCACACTAAAGAAAAAGACATCTAACAAAGAGCCTGGTCGCGAATTAGTAATGGCGCCATCCCCACATGCCATATAAGCAAAAGCAAATAAAAGATTCGTGCCGAGATATACAAAAACAACTAGCAACATAAAGCTAGTCCAGGTAGTACCCAGTAGCCAATGGTAGAAATTATTCTCTGGTCGCGCCATTTCTGAGCGCGAGAGTGTGGCGCGATATTCTTCTAGATTAATCCGTGATGGACGGCGATTAAATAGAAATTTACGCACTACCGTAATGGCTTAGGTCTTAGGCAGGGTAACGCCCCGCTGACCTTGATACTTACCACCGCGATCTTTATATGATGTGCCACAAACTTCATCACTCTCAAAGAAGAGTACTTGCGCACAACCTTCGCCTGCATAAATTTTTGCAGGCAATGGTGTGGTGTTTGAAAACTCTAAAGTGACATAACCTTCCCACTCAGGCTCAAATGGCGTGACGTTCACAATAATGCCGCAGCGAGCATAAGTGCTCTTGCCAACGCAAACGGTTAATACGCTACGTGGAATCTTGAAGTACTCAACTGTTCTGGCAAGCGCAAAAGAGTTTGGTGGAATGATGCAAACATCGCCCTTGAAGTCGACGAAGGATTGTTCATCGAAATTCTTTGGATCAACGATAGTGCTATTGATGTTGGTAAAGATTTTGAATTCGTTTGCGCAACGAATGTCATAGCCATAGCTTGAAGTGCCGTAACTTACGATTTTGTTACCGGCGGCGTCTTGGCGAACTTGCCCAGGTTCAAATGGGCTGATCATGCCTTGCTCGCCCATGCGGCGGATCCAGTGGTCTGATTTAATAGTCATGACCGAATTGTAAAACCTTCGCCCTCACCTGCTGACGAATTTATTGAGGTTTTTGGCTAAAAACGACCCTCTCTGAGGCGTTATAGATCTCAAAGTGTTTGCCGGAGCAGCGAGAGAGGATAGTCAGATTAGTCTTCCTTGCCAGCTCGAGGCCCATCAAGGTCACGCCCGAGCGGGTCAGGAGGAAGGGGATGCCCATCTGGGCGCCCTTGATAACCATCTCTGAGGTTAAGCGCCCCGTAGTAAAGAAAATCAAATCCTTGCCCGGTTTATTGGCTAGCCACATCAAGCCAGAAATCGAGTCGACTGCGTTATGACGACCAACGTCCTCAATGAAGTGCAGCAGACGCACCCCATCCTTGCCGTCCCGCTCAAAAACTGCACAGGCATGGACCGAGCCAGACTTCTTATAAATCGAGTCATGAATCCGAATGGAGTCAATCAAGGTCACTATTGCCTCTTGCGACAATGTCGGGCCTTCGGGTAGCTGAATCGCGTCCATCTCCTCGATTAAGCCGCCAAACATCGTCCCTTGACCGCAACCAGTCGTTACTACCCGCTTACTGGTTAGGGCATCAATATCTACTGTGCTTCTGCGTGTTTTAACAGCGGCAGAATCGGTCTCCCAATCGACCTGAATACTCTCGATATCGTCGGGAGACTCCACAAGGCGCTGATTGCGTAAATAGCCCAAGACCAGCGCTTCCGGAGCGCTTCCCAAGGTCATAAGGGTTACAACTTCACGCTTGTCTAAGTAAATCGTTAAGGGGCGCTCACCAGGAATGTGGGTCTTTTTAAGACGCCCCAGCTCATCCATGACCTCAACCTCATGCACCAAGGGCACAGAGGCGGAAGACATCTGAATGGTCGGTTTTGCTGCCATAAATACTCTCTAAGGTCGGGCTAAAAGGAAGTTTATCGGGGTTTATGAAGACTTGACGGGTGCTTTACTTTAACCGCAGACTAAAATCACTGCATAAGCCAGCATAATTGAGTGCTGCACCCTATTTAACTGTTTTCCCTTTTTATTAACCTTCTTATTTAAGTCCGCATTACATGAGCAGCTCCCAACGCCGCCTTCTAGTTACCTCCGCCCTACCGTATGCCAATGGTCAGATCCATATCGGCCATCTAGTCGAGTATGTGCAGACCGATATCTGGGTGCGCTTTCAAAGAATGCGTGGTCATGAAGTGCATTACGTTGGCGCCGATGACACTCACGGCACTCCGATCATGTTGCGCGCCGAAAAAGAAGGTCTTACACCCAAAGAACTGATTGCCAATGTTTGGAAAGAACATAAGCGCGACTTTGATAACTTCCTCATCTCGTTTGACAACTACTACACCACCGATAGTCCTGAGAATGAAAAGTTATCCCAAGATATTTACATCAAGCTACGCGATGCAGGTTTGATTGAGAAGCGCGCGATTGAGCAAGCCTATGATCCTGTAAAAGAAATGTTCTTGCCGGATCGCTTTATCAAAGGCGAGTGCCCTAAGTGCGGCGCTAAAGATCAGTATGGTGATAATTGCGAAAAATGTGGTGCGACGTATTCACCTACAGATCTAAAGAATCCTTTCTCAGTAGTGAGCGGTGCAACACCTATTAAAAAGATTTCGGATCACTACTTCTTTAAGTTGTCGGATCCACGTTGCGAAGAATTCTTACGCGACTGGACTCAAGTCAAAACTCCGTTGCAGCCAGAAGCTCGCAATAAGATGAAAGAATGGGTTGGTCAGCCAGGAGAAAGCAAGCTGGGCGACTGGGACATCTCCCGCGACGCCCCGTATTTCGGCTTTGAGATCCCTGATGCACCAGGTAAGTACTTCTATGTGTGGCTTGATGCCCCGATTGGCTATTACGCCAGCTTTCTCAATTATTGCCAGGCCAAAGGGCTCAACTTTGATGAGTGGGTAAAGCCAGATACCACCACCGAGCAATACCACTTCATCGGTAAAGATATTCTGTATTTCCATACCTTGTTCTGGCCTGCCACACTGAAATTTTCTGGATACCGCACACCAACCAACGTATTTGCACATGGCTTCTTAACCGTTGACGGTGAGAAGATGAGTAAGTCACGTGGTACGCTGATTTCAGCAAACAGCGTGATTGAATGTGGGTTTAATCCAGAATGGTTCCGCTATTACTTCGCCACCAAGCTCAATGACAGCATGGAAGACTTGGATTTAAATCTTCAAGACTTCGTTGCGCGCGTTAATAGCGACTTACTCGGCAAGTACATCAATATTGCAAGTCGTAGCGCTGGCTTCTTAGTAAAACGATTTGGTGGCGTTGTTTCTGATGAAGCCATGAGCGATCCACTCTTAAAAGAAATTGCATCATCAAACGAAAAAATTACAGAACTCTACGAGGGCCGCGAGTACGCCAAAGCGTTACGCACCGTGATGGAGCTTGCTGACAAAGTAAATAGTTTTGTCGATGAGAATAAGCCGTGGGAAATCGCCAAAGATCCAGAACGTGAAGCGGATTTACAGCGGGTCTGCAGTATTACCTTGGAAGCATTCCGAATGATGAGTCTTTATCTCAAGCCGGTGATTCCTCAAGTTGCTGCTGGCGTGGAAGAGTTCCTCTCTTTGCCACCCCTTTCCTGGTCAGACATTGATACCCCACTCTCCAGCAAGAGCCCTATCAAAGCCTATAAGCACCTCATGACCCGGGTGGAAGCCCCTCAAATTGAGGCTTTGCTAGCGGCAAACTTGTAAAAATAGCCCTAAAAAGCACCTATAATGGCGGTTGTAATCCCTAGATAACTTTTCGAATTAATTTCATAAGTTATTGAATTTATTGAGTATTTTAGGAAATGCCATGGCAAGATATCAATCTGAAATCACCCAGTTCTTAACTGAACTCAAAACCGAGCATCCAAACCTCGAGGCTGAACAGCAAGCTGGTCGCGCCCTTCTCTGGGACAAAGAGCCATTGAGCGTTGAAGACCAGCGCCGTGCAAAAGCTGCAAAACTCAAGCAACGCGCCTACGTGTACTCGAATGACTAATCAAGGCAATGAGCCTAGCGCTCAGCCAATATCGGATTTGTTAGACAGCACTCCATCGGTTACCGATGGCATGTCTGCTGCTTTCGCCAAGCTCTATGGTGAACCGCTTTTTAAGCTCCCTACCGATTTATACATTCCACCAGATGCGCTAGAAGTTTTTCTAGAGGCATTTGAAGGACCCTTAGATCTATTGCTGTACCTCATTCGTAAACAGAACTTTAACGTTCTTGATATTCCAATGGCACAGGTTACTCAGCAGTACCTGAGCTATGTTGATCAAATCCGTCATCACAATCTTGAACTGGCTGCCGAGTATCTACTCATGGCCGCCATGTTGATTGAAATTAAATCTCGCATGCTCCTGCCAATGAAGAAGGCAGACAGCGAAGAAGAGGTTGAAGACCCTCGCGCAGAATTAGTTCGTCGCCTACTTGAATACGAGCGCATGAAGTTAGCAGCGCAAGAGCTTGATCAGATTCCACAGCAAGGTCGCGACTTCCAAGTAGCACATGGCTATGTGGATACTACTGTCGCCATTGCTTGGCCAGACGTCAATGTAGAAGACTTGCAAATGGCTTGGCGTGATGTTCTGCACCGTGCCAAACTCACTCAGCATCACACCATTACGCGTGAAGAATTATCGGTACGTGACTTTATGACACGCATCTTGCGCCGCCTGCAAAGCACTAAATTTGTAGAGTTCAGTGAGTTGTTTGAAGAGGCTATCAACTCCGGTAAAGGCGTACCTGTTGTTATCGTGAATTTCATTGCGATGCTTGAGCTCTCACGCGAAGCACTGGTGGAAATTACTCAAGCTGAGCCCTATGCCCCGATTTACGTGCGTCTTGCCTACACGCCTGTTGCATGAAAATCATTAGCGACATTCAAGAATTACGCGACCATTTAAGAGGTCAAAACCGCGCTTCCTTTGTACCAACTATGGGCAATCTCCACGAAGGCCACCTCTCGCTGATGCGCTTGGCAAGACAACATGGCGACCCTGTAGTAGCCAGCATCTTTGTGAATCGTCTGCAGTTTGGTCCTAACGAAGATTTTGATAGCTACCCGCGCACCATGCAGGCAGATATCGATAAGTTGGAAAAAGAGGGTGTGTACATCTTGTTTGCGCCGACAGAGCGCGATCTTTATCCACAGCCTCAAGAATACCGAGTTGATCCACCGCAGCAATTGGGCGACATCCTCGAAGGCGAGTTCCGCCCCGGATTCTTTAAAGGCGTTTGTACAGTTGTATTGAAGCTCTTTTCTTGCGTACAGCCTAAGGTTGCCGTATTTGGCAAAAAGGATTATCAGCAACTGATGATTATTCGTCAGATGGCTAAACAGTTTGCCCTACCAGTCGATATTATTCCTGGTGAAACCATTCGCGCGGAAGATGGCTTAGCACTTTCATCTCGCAACGGCTACCTCTCAGCTGAGGAAAGGGCTGAAGCACCTGAGTTAATGAAGACGCTCAAAGAAGTTCGGGAGCAAGTCCTACAACTGAAGGATCGCAACAGCCAATCCCTCTCTGAGATTGAAAAGGCTGCTGTTGCCTCTTTGGCGAAACGTGGATGGCAGCCCGATTACATTGCTATTCGCCAACAAAGCGATTTGGCGCCGGCCTCCAATGAGCAACTGCACGCCGGTGAGCCACTCGTCATTTTGACGGCAGCTAAGCTTGGTAAGACACGCTTGATTGATAACCTAGAGATTTAATCTCGAGATTTATCTGCGACTTACTCGTCCCAGGGAAATCTTTGGCGCGACAACTCCTCCATGATTTCACGCTTACTGGACCCACCCCTTCTTGAGTTGTGGGCCTCAGAATTGGCAGCAAATTCATGACCAAGAGCTTCTTCATGCTCTTTTTTTGCATCTTCTGTCTGGGAAGATGGCGCCTGAGGATTTACTTCTGTCATAGCTTGATTTAGTGGGTACTCAAGAATATTTTTTACAAGACAAAGAACTGACCTACCTCTAGACCTAACTCTTTTGCCAATTCAGCACCAGTAACCTTACCCGCAGCACCTTTGGCCTTGAGGACTTCAATCTGTCCACCATGGCAGGTAACAAAGAATGAATCGAGCGTGATCTGAGTGACTTCGCCAGGCTTGCCTTTAACAGCGCCAAAGGTTGCGGCAACATGTTTGTGGCAATCATAGATCTGCACCTTTTGTTCGCCAAACTTTGTCCAAGCACCCGGCGCAGGATTACATGCGCGAATCAGGTTATAAATTTGACTGATATGTGTTGCCCAATGAATCTGTGCAGCATTCGCATCAAACCAGCCTTCGTAGTTGGCTTGCGATTCATCTTGAACTATCTCTTGATGCTTGCCCGCAACTACAAGATCTGCAGTCTCCAAGAGAGCTTTCACGCCGATCGGAAATAAATGATCAAAGTAGATCTTGCCTAAGGTGTCGTTAGGTCCAATAGCTACTTCTTTTTGCAAAATCACTTCACCTTCGTCTAAACCATCGGATGGGCGGAAGATGGTTAAACCTGTTTTCTCCTCACCCAATGCAATCGCCCAGTTAATGGCGCTGGGGCCACGATACTTAGGAAGTAAAGATGGGTGATATTGAATAGTGCCATGCTTCGGAATCTTGCAGAGCTCTTGCGGCACAAACTGAAGCACATAAGCCATTACGCAGATATCGGCGTTGGCATCAATCATGGCTTGAGCAGCTTCCGGGCCCTTCAAGGAAGCAAACTGCAAGGGAGTTAAACCCCTTGCCAGTGCAGCCTCCTTTAAGACTTCGGGTTTGCTTGACTTGGGATTATCGGGTGGACAGAAAACAGCAACGACTTCATCACCGCGATCTAAAAAAGCCTCTAAAGCTGCTTTACCAAAATCCGCACTCCCAATTAAAGCAACCCGCATCTTAAATCACCTTATCGTGACGAAGAGAAATCAGCTCATCAGTTGAGTAACCTAGCTCACTGAGAATTTCATCAGTATGCTCACCCAACAATGGTGAACGTTCTACATCCGTCGGACTATCAGATAGCTTAATTGGATTACCAACCGTCAGATACTTGCCACGAATTGGATGATCCACTTCAACCACAGTTCCAGTAGCACGCAATGCGGGTTCTTCAGCGATTTCTTTCATAGAAAGAATTGGGCCACAAGGGACATCGTACTTATTGAGTGCCTCCATAACCTCAAACTTACTTAAGGTCATAGTCCATTTTTCAATCTCAGCAAAAATTTCCATGAGACGTGGTAAGCGTGCCATTGCGGATGCGAAGTTATGGTCAGTGATCCAATCTTCACGGCCAATGACTTTACATATTGCCGGCCACACTGGTGCTTGTACTACTACGTAAATATAGGAATTAGGGTCGGTTTCCCAGCCTTTGCATTTGAGAATCCAGCCCGGCTGACCGCCACCAGAAGCATTACCAGCACGAGGTACAGAGTCACCGAACTTACCATTAGGGTACTGTGGATACTCTTGCATAGTACCGTTGCGCTCTAAACGCTGTTGATCGCGCAACTTCACACGGCACAAGTTCAATACGGCATCCTGCATTGCCGCCAACACTTTCTGACCGCGGCCAGAGTGAGTGCGTTGGTATAGCGCGGTAACAATACCAAGCGCTAAATGCAACCCTGTTCCGCTATCACCGATTTGCGCACCAGTAACCATGGGAGGGCCGTCATCAAAACCAGTAGTGGAAGCAGAGCCACCGGCGCATTGCGCTACGTTCTCATACACCTTGCAATCTTCGTATGGGCCAGGACCAAAGCCTTTGACAGAAGCCATGATCATCATTGGATTGAGCTCTTGAATACGTTCCCAAGAAAACCCCATGCGATCAAGCGCACCTGGTGCAAAGTTTTCTACTAATACGTCGCACTCTTTAATGAGTCGCTCCAGAATTTCTTTACCTTTTTGGGTTTTGGTATTCACAGTGATCGAACGCTTGTTGTGGTTCAACATCGTGAAATACAAACTATCCGCATCTGGAATATCACGCAACTGACCGCGTGTTGCATCGCCCTCGCCAGACTTCTCTACTTTGATGACGTCCGCACCAAACCAAGCCAGTAACTGAGTACAGGTTGGACCTGATTGAACGTGCGTAAAGTCGAGAACTTTGACTCCCTCTAGTGCTTTTGCCATGATTTAAGTCCTAATAAGAATGAAATTTTGAATTAAGGCAATTTTACCAGTGGGAAATAGGGAAAATTGAGGCGTGCCCGTTTTTTGGGCATGTATTCCATCTAAACCTGCATTTACTCTTGTTAGGGTCTATATGCGGCTAAGTCTGAGGATTTTCAAGATCAGAAAGTCGCTTTTTAAGGGCCCTTTCTTGGGCAAAGCGCTCTGACTCATCCCTAATGATCGCAACCACTCCATCGGCCTTGCCTGAGGCGTCAAATAGCATTCCTACAGTAAAGGCGATGGATATGGTGCCCCCATCTTTATGTTTAGCAGGCACCTTTAATAAAGAAGTTCCATAACGTGTTGTCCCCGTCTCCATGGAATGGCTATAGCCTTCATTGTGTTTTTGACGTTGACGCTCAGGAACGATGAGATCTAGCGTTTTACCAAGAGCCTCTTGCTCTGAGTACCCAAAGATACGTGTGGCTGCAGGATTCCACAGCACAATCTTTTCATTGGCATCAGCAACAACAATCGCATCCCCTACGCACTCCACTAACTTGTGTAAATCAATATTGGTGTTCATTTGACCAGTCTATCGAGTTTCTGAGAAATAAAAAAGGCGCTCACTAGGAGCGCCTTCAAATTAATGCCAGTGTTACTTGTTATTAAACTGCTTTAGCTGTGTGCAACTTAGCGATGTCATCAGCGCTATAGCCAAGATCAGCCAATACTTCGTCAGTGTGCTCACCCAATACTGGTGATGGACCAACTTCGATTTCCAAATCAGAGAACTTGATTGGGCTACCGATAGTCAAATACTTACCACGTACTTTATGGTCAACTTCAACGATAGAACCGCTCTTGCGCAAGTCTGGTGAGTTAGCCAATTCTTTCATTGAGAGCACTGGGGCACATGGAATATCGAACTTACGGAGAATGTCCACAGCTTCGTACTTAGTCTTGTCTTTGAGCCAGTCTTCGATTGTTGCGAAGATATCAAAAATCTTGTCTTGACGAGCTTCAGCAGTCATGTAAGCTGGATCAGTTGCCCACTCTGGTTTGCCCAAAGCTTTAGTAATTGGCTCCCAAGCATGACCTTGAATTGTGAAGTAGATGTATGCGTTTGGATCTGTTTCCCAACCCTTACACTTCAACACCCAACCTGGCTGACCGCCACCACCAGCGTTACCGCCACGTGGAACTACGTCAGTAAATGAACCGTGTGGGTACTGTGGGTACTCTTCCAAGTAACCAATTTTGTCCAAACGTTGTTGGTCGCGCAACTTCACGCGGCACAAGTTCAATACAGCGTCTTGCATTGAGCAAGAAACTTTTTGACCTTTGCCAGTTTTTTGACGTTGCATCAAAGCTGTCAAGATACCGATTGCTAAGTGCATACCAGTATTAGAGTCGCCCAAAGCAGCAGCAGAAACAGTAGGAGGACCATCCCAGAAACCAGTTGTTGAAGCAGCGCCACCAGCACACTGAGCAACGTTCTCATACACTTTTAAGTCTTCGTATGAGTGGCCATCGCTAAAGCCTTTAACAGAAGCCATGATCATTTTTGGGTTCAATTCTTGGATACGCTTCCAAGAGAATCCCATACGATCCAAAGCGCCTGGGCCAAAGTTCTCAACCATTACGTCAGAAGTTTGGATCATCTTCTCTAAAACTTCTTTACCTTCTTGAGTCTTAGTATCCAAAGTCAAAGAACGCTTGTTACCGTTCAACATTGTGAAGTACAAAGCATCTGCACCTGGAATATCGCGCAATTGGCTACGAGTTACGTCACCAGAACCTGGACGCTCAACCTTGATTACGTCAGCGCCGTACCAAGCCAACAACTGAGTACATGCAGGACCTGCTTGTACGTGTGTGAAGTCAATAATGCGAATACCGTCTAATGGTTTAGTCATGTTTGTTTCTCCTTAAGTCTTTCTTGTTTACTTCTAAATGTAGTCTAAAAATATTAACGTTTTATACTCAGTATTTCTTATTTTTTCGCACCTGCTGTGGATGGGTTTAAGTTTGTTAAACGTCCACTCTCAGTACCTGCAGTTTCATCAATAACAGCATTAATGAGTGCTGGCTTACCGGCAGCAATCGCCTCCGTTAACGCCGCCTCTAATTCTGCTGGGGTAGTTACGTAGTAACCAACACCACCAAACGCTTCAATCATTTTGTCGTAACGAGCGTCTTTAACGAATACAGTTGGCGCAACATCAGCACCACCAGTTGGATTTACGTCAGTGCCACGGTATACACCGTTGTTGTTGAATACAACAGTCGTGATTGGCAAGTTGTAACGGCAAACTGTTTCCAATTCCATACCGCTGAAACCAAACGCGCTATCACCCTCAACCGCAATTGTTGGAAGACCGCTAATGACAGCTGCACCAATGGAGTAACCCATACCGATACCCATAATGCCCCATGTACCGGAGTCAAAGCGCTTGCGTGGCTTATACATATCAACGATTGCACGGCAATAGTCGAGTGTATTTGCGCCTTCGTTTACCAAGTTCACATCTGGGTTCTTCTTGATCACATCACGAATCACACGCAGTGCACCATGGAAGTTCATTGGGTTGGCTTCTTTGGCCAATGTCTCGGCCATCTTGGCTAAGTTCTTATCTTTCTTCTCAGTGATCGCAGCAATCCACTCAGCGCTTGGCTTAGGAACAGCAGAGATACCCTTCAAGAGTTCGCCAACGCAAGAACCGATATCACCAATCAATGGAGCAGCGATTTGTACGTTGCTATCCACTTCATTTGCTTGAATATCGATTTGGATAAATTTCTTAGGCTCTTTGCCCCAAGTTTTACCCTTACCGTGTGCAAGCAACCAGTTCAAACGTGCACCAACCAACAATACCGCATCAGCTTCAGCCAATACGAATGAACGCGCTGCAGAAGCAGACTGCGGATGATTGTCTGGCAACAAACCTTTTGCCATCGACATAGGTAAGTAAGGAATACCTGATTTTTCAACTAAGTCACGAATCTCTTTATCAGCTTGAGCATAAGCAGCACCCTTACCCAAGAGAATCAATGGACGCTTAGCGCCCTTCAACACATCTAATGCACGAGCAACTGCGTCAGCCGCTGGGATTTGACGTGGAACTGGATCGATTACTTTGAAGATGGATTTCTTAGCTTCATCAGCAGGCATGGTTTGTGCAAGCAACTGAGCTGGCAAGTCTAAATACACGCCACCTGGACGACCAGAAACTGCAGCACGGATTGCGCGAGCAAAACCAATGCCGATATCTTCAATGTGGTTAATACGATAAGCAGCTTTGCAATATGGCTTAGCTGCGTTGAGCTGATCCATCTCTTCGTAGTCACCTTGTTGCAAGTCAACGATTTCACGTTCGCTTGAACCAGAGATCAAAATCATTGGGAAGCAGTTCACGGTTGCATTAGCAAGTGCTGTCAAACCGTTCAAGAAACCAGGAGCAGAAACAGTCATACAGATACCTGGCTTTTGCGTCATGTAACCAGCAATAGCGGCAGCATTACCTGCGTGTTGTTCGTGGCGGAAGCCGATAAAACGCAAACCTTCTGCTTGCGCTAAACGACATAAGTCAGTAATTGGAATGCCAACGAGGCCAAAAATAGTATCGAGGTCGTTTGCTTTCAGGGCGTCAATGACGAGGTGAAAGCCATCGGTTAATTGTGTGTTTTGATTATCAGTTGTCATAGAAATTTATATAGAAATTGCGGGTTTGCCCTTGTAGAGCTAATGCAATTTAGCTTTCGCTAACGTCTCCAATGTAGTTATAAATCGCATAACGGGTTTTGTATCCCGCGTAGGCTGAGATGAATATTAGGCTTGGGGGAGAGGTTCATCATTGACTTCGGTCAATTTCCCCCTAAATCCTGTAATTACGGGCAGTTTTGGCCCTTAAACAAACAGCTCTTTGTGCTTCGTTTTAAGACGACTTAAAGTCTCAGGAGAGAGGTTTAGGTAAGCCGCTAATTCCTTCTTTGGAAGAAGCTCGAACAAATCCTCATATTTACGCAAGAAACGCTCTACCCGACCCGGAGCGTCGAGCATATGCAAAGTAATGGTGTGAGCCATGATTTCACTCATCAGGCGCATGACCTCGAACTCAAAACTCTCTTTGAGAGGTTTGTGCTCCTCAAGGAATTCCGCCCACTTCTTCATAGGCATCCGGGCTACACGCGCCTTAGTGACGCAGGCAATACTATAAGGGGCAGCGGTTTTTAAGCGCCATGCCGCATAGCTCGTTTCAATATCTTTTTCAATGGCAAAGCGCAAAATCATCTCTTTAGCATCCGCACTCGAGACAATCCGCTTCAGAATTCCATCCAAAACGAAGTACTGCTCCATCTGGTGGTCACCCTGGTGCAGCAAGATTTCTGATTTTTTGAGGTCAGCGATTTCTAAATGACGCTCTAAATCCGCCATTGCGGAGGAATCCAAGCTTTTTAAGACCGAGTTTTGGCTCAACTGCAGGCGAATCAGGTTTTTTTCGGGATGCTTATCTAATACAGTCATGAATCCTTGCTCCAAGACCCTCTATTGTAGGCTTTTTTACCTCTCAAAGCCTTGGATTCCCGCTTGGCGCACATCAAATCCGCTAGAATGGCGAGGTCGTGGTGCTTTATTGCAGTGCAATAAAGTTAAACGGGAAACACCAAACGTGTGCTGCCCCCGCAACGGTAGGTAAATGCGTCTTTTCTAGCTGTCAAAGACGTCAGGAATCTGACAAAGCCACTGTGCGCGTCAATTGCATGGGAAGGCCAGATTCTGATATTTACAAGCCCGGATACCGGCCAAGACAGGTGGAATTTTGCGGACGGGGACCTTCGCGCGCCAAGAAAGCGCTGAGCTTCTCTAGATTGCGCCCAATTGACGCCTGAACTCCTGCATGTGAAATTCTGTTCGACCCAGCTAACGGGGAAGTTAGCTAGGCACTCGATAACAGAAAGTGAATCATGAAGCAGCAGTTCAACAACAGAAAAGCCGTCCTCATTTTGGGCGTCCTTATCAGTATTAATGCCTTTGCACAAAACAACGCACCGTTAGTTTTAGCGAGCACAAACAATACCGTTAATCCCATTATCGTTACCGCAACGCGCACGCCAACCAAAGCTAGCGACGTATTGGCTGACAACGTGTATGTCGGACCTGAAGAAATTGAGCAAGCCGGACAGACTAGCTTAGTTGAATTACTACAACGACAAAAGGGAGTAACTATATCCAGTTATGGCACTGGCGGATCAAATGCCAGCGTGTTCTTACGAGGCACCACCAACAATCAGACTCTGGTATTAATCGATGGTGTTCGCATTGATGATGCAATTAATGGTGGCACTAACTGGTCAGTTATCCCACTGAGCATCATTGATCATATTGAAATCGTATTTGGCCCTCAGAGCAGTCTTTATGGATCTGATGCTATCGGTGGCGTAGTACAAATCTTTACTAAAAAAGGTGATGGCCCTGCTAAGGTGGGCGCCTCTTTTGGATATGGCAGTTATGGCACCAGCATTAGTGAGGCTAGCATCAATGGATCTACGCAAGGCGATCAAAAAATTCGCTATTCACTTGCAGCCAGCCAAACTCTTTCTATGGGCTTTAACACTATTGCCCCAAATAATAAGGACGGCCTGACTGCTTCAGGCAGAACGGGTTACGTGCAAGACAGCATTACTGGCAGGCTTTCACAGGAATGGAGCAAAGGACAGGAGCTTGGATTGCAATTTCTCAATAGCCGCCTGAATAATCAGCTGCCACAATATGACCCGCAAGAGTTTTTATATCAACAAATCCAAAATCAAGTTTCTCAATTGGGAACCTATTCTCTCTACTCTAAAAATCAGGTGATGGAAAACTGGCGCAGCCTCTTACAAGTCTCGGCGCAAACAGGAACTGCATTAACGCATGCTCCGAACACACCAGATAACCCTGCATATGACAGCACTCTGAATCAAAGACAAAATACTTACACTTGGCAAAATGATTTCGCCATTGGCTCCGATATTTTGCAAGTATTGGCAGAACGTAAAACCCAAAAGGTATCGAGCTATCAGCTTGACTACAACAATGGCGACTTCAATAATCCGACGGCGCCCTATCCATTTCTGGGCTTTAGTCAAACCCGTAATACCAATTCAGGCGCGATTGCCTATCAACTCAAAAGGGAGGCGCACATAGCTAACTTCTCATTGCGCAATGACAGCATCACTGGATATGGACCACAAACTACAGGAGCAGCGGCTTACGGCTATTTCTTCACCCCAGAATGGCGCGCAAACATCAACTATGGCACTGGGTTTAGGGCGCCAACATTTAATGACCTCTATTACCCTGGATATGGAAATACAGCGATTCTTCCTGAGAAAAGTAAAAATACAGAAGCGGGGCTACATTTTGAAAAACCAGGTCTCGATGGGCATATCGTGGTCTTTAGTAACTCCATCTCAAACTTGATTCAAGTAAGTAATTCAGATACTTGCCCAGTGGGAACTGGTATTTTTGGCTGCGCATCCAATGTTGCCAGCGCCAAAATTACCGGGGGCACTTTAAGCGGGTCCACTCAAATTGCTTCGCTCAACCTAAAGGGCTCTTTCACACAGCAAAACCCAGTCAATGAAAGCACTAATAGCACCCTGATTAAACAAGCCAAGCAGTATGGCAATTTAGCAGCTGAATACCTTTACCTTAAGTTAACCGCCGGTGTTGGCGCGACTTTTTCCGGGCGAAGAGATGATTTTCAGGGTGCGAACACTGGCATGGGCGGCTACACCATCTTTAACCTCTATGCCAACTATGATTTAGAGAAAGACCTTAGCGTCTTTGCCCGCTGGAACAATGCCTTAAATAAGACCTACCAACTCAGTTATGGCTATAACACCCCGGGCTCTAACGTATTTGTAGGCCTGCGTTACGCCATGAAATAAGCCCTTTTTTCAGACTACAATGCCAGTATGAGCGAGACCCCCCCTCTTTCCACTGGCAACCTGGCCTTAGACATGGATGCGCTATGCGCATCCATCCATCGAGTGGCTGGAAAAATTCAGGTTATTGCTGAGGCAGTTCAAAACTTAAACCAAAATCGAGCGCAACTCGAAAACAAGATTGAAGATGCGCAAAAGCGTATTCAACATATCCTAAGTCGTCTGCCAGAACAAAGCGACGGTCGCCAGCTCAATCTACTAGGCGAAGCTATCCCACCAAATAACCCCGAGGATGACAATGAGCCAACAACGCATTGAGGTAAGTCTTGCCGGTCAGAAAATTACCCTGGCCACCAGTGCAGAGCATGAGCCACTACTCCGTGCAGCGTGTGTCTTGGTAGATGAACAAATTCAGCTTGCTATTAATGGTGGTAACCGCAGTATTGAAAGAGCGAGCATGATGGCCGCACTCAAAATTGCTGGCGACCTCATTACCTTACAAAAAAATCAATCGCAACAAAGCACTTCTTCCAATGTCAGCACAGATGAAGTTACTCGCCTACAGGGTGAGATTCGTGCACTTGAAGATCAAGTGGATGCTTTGATGCAAACCCTTTCCCTGCCTGGTTCGCCAAGGCCAATAGTTCCTTGAACCGATGCGCAAGCATCCGGAACGATCTTTACCTTGTGGGCGTGAGCGTTTTGCAAGTTCACAGTGCCAACTTAGACTTGGTTACTCCCTGAGCCTCTTAATGCACCCGAAACAGAGTAGCCGTTCCACCTTGAACCTTAGGGTTCAGGATGACGGCCTAGCGGCCAAGGCGGGGAATTCATGTTACTAAGCGATATCTTGATGTTGATGTTGTGTGGCGCCATCTCTGGCTACTTAGCTGGACTGCTGGGCATTGGTGGCGGCATGATTCTGGTTCCCTTCATGATCTTGGTTTTTAATCATCTCGGATTTAGTCAAGAAGTGATTGTGCATATGGCCATTGCAACAGGCATGGCAACCATTCTGTTTACAACCACCTCCGCAATCTGGGCACATCACAAACATGGCTCCATTGATTGGAAATTAGTCGCCTCTTTAAGTCCCGGAATGATTTTTGGTGGGCTGATCGGTGGCAGTGAATTGTTCGAGGCGCTCAAAACCTCATGGCTATCACTCTTCTTTGCCGTCTTTATTGTTTACACCTCAATTCAGATGCTACTCAATAAGAAGCCTAAAGCAGGTAGAGACTTACCTGGTGCGGCTGGATTATTTTCTTTTGGGACATTTGCCGGCGCACTAGCAAGCCTAGTAGGCGCAGGTGGGGCCTTTATTACAGTGCCATTCATGCTCTGGTGCAACGTCAAGCCGCACACAGCAATGGCTACTTCATCTGGCTTGGGTTTTCCAATTGCTGCTGCCGCAACGCTTGGCTATATGTACGGAAGCTGGGGCAATCCCAATCTTCCAGCAGGCTCTCTGGGCTTTGTTTATTTACCAGCAGTAGCGTGCATTGTGACGGTCAGTATTTTTACTGCGCCTTTAGGGGCAAAGATGGCCAGAAAACTCGATATCGCTCAACTCAAACGAGTCTTTGGCATCATGCTTTTTTTCCTTGCAGCCTTCATGTTTAATGAAAGCCGCAAGGCATTTGGCTTCTAATTACGCTGTGTATTGCTGACGCAAAATATTCTTTTGCACCTTACCCATGGCGTTACGAGGTAAATCAGCAACAATCTCTACGCGCTTCGGAATCTTAAAGTTTGCAATTTGTGTTTTCAAAGTAGCGATCATTGCTTCTGCATTCAGTTTTGCGCCTGCCTTAGGTACTACTACCGCCATTACGGCCTCACCAAAATCAGGATGCGGAATACCAATCACAGCACTCTCATCAACGCCAGTCATGTCATCAATAAAACTTTCAATCTCTTTCGGATAAACGTTATAGCCACCAGAAATAATCAAATCCTTGCTGCGACCAACAATGCACAAGTAATCATTTGGCGCTTTACCGCCATTGGCATCGCCACCCCAACGACCGACGTCGCCAGTCTTAAACCAGCCGTCTTTGGTAAATTCTTCAGCAGTCTTCTCAGGCATGCGCCAGTAGCCTGCAAATATATTCGGGCCCTTCACTTGAATACTACCAATCTCATTTACTTTGCATGGCTTGTTATCTTCATCAACTACACGCACCTTAACGCCAGGCAATGGCAGGCCAACTGAACCACCTACGCGCTTGCCTTTGTAAGGATTGGAAACCAACATTACCGTCTCACTCATGCCATAACGCTCAAGAATCGGCTGGCCAATCACTTCCTTGAAGGTGTTAAATGTTTCTGTCAGTAAAGGAGCCGAGCCGGAAACAAATAGGCGCATATTGCTTGCTACTTTTTTGGTAAAACCTTTGTCAGCCAACAGACGTACATAGAAGGTCGGTACACCCATCATCACTGTGGACTGAGGCATGTGCTTGATCAGCTGCGCAGTATCCAAACGTGGCAACCAAATCATTTTGCTGCCATTAATCAATGCGCCATGTGCCGCCACAAACAATCCATGAACGTGGAAGATAGGCAAAGCGTGCAGCAATACGTCACCCTTTTTCCAGCCCCAGAACTTTTGCAACACTTGTGCATTACTGCCAAGGTTCTTATGAGTAAGCATTGCGCCTTTACTGCGCCCTGTTGTACCGGAGGTATACAGAATCGCTGCAAGATCGTCATCTTTTGCTGGAACTGTCTTGAATTGGTCGCTCAGGTTTCCTGCACGGTCCAATAAAGTACCCGTACGATTCTCGTCCAGCGTGAATACATGCTTAGTGCCAGCCTTAGAGGCCACCTTAGATACCCAAGAGAGATTCTTGCTACTGCACACAACCACTGCTGGCTCAGCATTCTCCAGGAAGTACTGGATTTCAGCTGACTGATAGGCAGTATTCAGCGGCAAATACACATAGCCCGCACGAATGGTTGCTAGATAAAGAAAAAGTGCTTCGGGAGACTTTTCAACCTGCACGGCAACCCTTGCTCCTTTTGGAAGCTTTAGGCTAGCAAGTAAATTGGCAAGCTTGGCTGTTGCTGACTCAAGGTCACCCCAAGAGTAGTAAAGGCCGTCGTGCGTCTCAAGAGCGCACGCTTTTTTATCTTTTGGAAAACCTTTTTCCAAGAGTGAATATAAATTCATGAAATTTCCTATAAGACTAATATTTTTATCAATACTGCAATCAATGCACCTTGGCCACACCCATTACCAAATCAGATAATCCGGTAGCAATCTCTGGCACAAAGCAGAGCAATACAACAGAGAGAATCATGATGATCACAAATGGGAATACACCCCAGATAATTTCATTTAAAGAAATATCAGGTGCAATGTTTTTGATTACGAAGATATTGAGACCTACCGGTGGATGTATCAAACCTGTCTCCATCACAATGGTCATCACCACTCCAAACCAAACCAAATCAAATCCAGCAGCTCTTAATGGTGGCAAGAAAATCGGGGCAGTCATCAAAATAATCGAGACTGGTGGCAAGAAAAAGCCCAAGATCACTACCAAAATCAAAATAGCAGCCAACAGCCCCCAACGACCAAAGCCAAGATCAACAATGGCTTGCGCAGCTGACTGACTGAGGTGCAAATGGCTCATCACATTGGAAAACAATAAAGACATTCCAATAATGAACATCAGCATTGTGGATTCTTTGATGGTGGCATTAAGTAATGGCGACAAATCCTTGATACGCCACATTTTGTAGATACCAGCAATTAATGCAAAAGCCAAAATTGCACCAAGGCCCGCAGTTTCAGATGGGGTTGCATAACCGCCGTAGAGAGCGATCATCACACCAATCAATAAAACCAAGAAAGGCAATACACGCGGCAGAGAACTCATCTTCTGCTGCATGGTGTATGTATGACGCTCGAGGATTGGTTGACTAGGAGCGCCTACCTTCACAGCCTCTAAGGCTAAGTTGTATTCTTTGCGGAAGCGATAAACGGTATAGATCGAGAAGAACAATACCAACATCAGGCCAGGGCCAATGCCAGCAAGAAATAAACGCCCTAATGATTGTTCTGCAGCAACTGAGTACAGAATCATCGTAATCGAAGGTGGCAAGAGAATGCCAAGCGTTCCGCCAGCAGCAATAATGCCTGCCGCTAATCCTGGTGAGTAACCACGCTTACGCATCTCTGGAATGCCAGCACTACCAATTGCAGAACAGGTCGCAGGACTTGATCCCGCCATTGCAGCAAACAGAGCACAAGCCAAAACGTTGGCAACGCCTAATCCACCGGGAACCTTACCAAGCCATACATGCAATGCCTCGTACAAATCTTGACCGGCACGTGAACGTCCGATCGCCGCCCCTTTTAAGATAAATAGCGGGATAGAGAGCAAAGTGATGCTCGCCATTTCTTCATAGACATTCTGAGTAACTGTATCCAATGAGGATGCAGGCATAAAGAACACCATAAATATCACTGCTACTGAGCCCAATGCAAAAGAGATGGGCATCCCTGAGAACATTACCAATAAGGTAACTGCTGCAAACAATAATCCTAGTGTCATGATTGACATGCTTATTCCCCCTCGCCTGGATTAACAACATCTCCAAACGCTTGGAGCAAAATCTGAAACGCCAACAAGGTCATGCCAATAGACATCATGATGTATGGAATCCACAGAGGTGGAGCCCATGAAGATGAAGTCACTTGACCGTCTACCCACGCTTCATGAAACAAAGTCCACGACTTCCATGCAAAAAAAGCACAGAAAGCACATGAGGCAATATCAATAATCAACACTCTGAGACGATTAACCGCCTTAGGCAACATAGTAGATACCGCTGAAATACCCACATGCCCCCGAATTTGCTGAACATAAGCACCACACAAGAATGTGGCGCCTACCAAGCAAAATACCGCAGCCTCATCCTGCCAGTCAGTCGTTGCTCCGAAAAATGCTCTTGAAGCAACGCTATAGCTCAAGATGACCGAAGCGGCCACTAATGCCAATGATCCAAACAACACCATCAGCTTATTCATTCCAGACATTAAGCGGTCTGTCGCTTGTAAAAGTTGATTCATAATTTAGGTTACTTTTTCTGCTGCTTTTAACAATGATGCGCAGCTTTCATTCTTCTCTGCGTAGTCTTTCCAAGCGCTATCGCGAGCAATCGCTCTCCACTTGTCCACAATCGCTGCATCAACGTCAGTGACTTTGCTGCCAGCTCTTGCGTAAGCTAAGGCTGCAGTCTTGTCATCATCTTTTGCAGCCTCAAGTCCAAACTTCTCCATCTCGGCGCCAGCTGCCATGAGAGCGTCACGTTGATCTTTTGGTAAAGCATCAAAGATTTGCTTAGACATCATCAATGGCTCAAGCATGAACCAATAGGATTTTTGACGTGCACTAGTAAATGCTTTTGCCAACTCTTCTAACTTAAATGACATAAAACTTGTGGAAGATGTGTAAGCTGCATCCATAGCACCAGTTTGCATTGCTGCGTAGATCTCGTTAGAAGGCAAAGAGATCACTGAAGCCCCTGCTGCCTTAAGCATCAGATCGAATTCACGACTACCGCCACGAATCTTCATTCCCTTAACGTCCTCTGGGAGAACAATTGGCTTGCTTCTGCTTGCCACACCACCGGCTTGCCAAACCCAACTTAAGAGAACAATTCCTTTATCTTCTAAAATTTTGGTCAGCATCTTGCCAACTTCAGCAGTCTTCCATTTAGCAGCCTGCTCATAACTGGTAACCAATGCTGGCATTAGGCCAATGTTCAACTCAGGCACTTCTCCACCAGCGTACGGCATTGGGAACAATGAGATATCTAAAGCACCCTTACGCATTGCGCTGAACTGCGCATTCGTTTTCATCAATGATGAACCTGGGTATACCTGGAACTTCAATGCGCCTTTAGTGCGCTTTTCAACAGATTCAGCGAATTTACGGCAGAGGCGATCACGGAAGTCACCCGCCTGAATAGTTCCACCAGGAAACTGATGTGAGATGTTCAAAGTTTTAGTTGCACCTTGAGCGTTTGATGCAGGGCTATAGCCCACGATGCCCGCTAAAGGCAACGCTGCAGATCCTGCCAATAATTGGCGACGCAAAGCATTTGGCTTAATAGACCCAGACTTCAATTCATTACTCATATTGTTCTCCTAGTAGTGTTTTATAGACTGCATAATACGATCAGATCTTAGTGTCTGCTTCCTTGCCACATACTCTAAAGCGAATAATCTCTGAATTCTGCTTTTAGAGCCTCTCCTCCAAAAATATATTTCTAAGCCTGCATTAATCGGCCAACCGCACGTGAATAATCAATTTCCCCATGGGTAAAGCGCTCATGATTCTCCTCAACAGCGGAAAGATCGTACAAATAATTAACCATAAGTGCGGCTGACTGTCTTAAACCCTTGCGAGAGAGATCTCCGGCCCAGTTAATCTGATGAAGCTTAGCGCCGTTGCCCAAGTGAAACTTAGCCACCGGGTTACCGTTACGACCAGCGGAGCCTAAACCCAAGTAAATACTTGCGAGGCAAAGTAAAGCGGCCTTTTCTTTTTCAGTGGCATTGTCTGGATGCCAGCCAGCACTTAAACGCTCAGGCCAAGAGCGATTAGCAAGTCCAAGAACCTCCAAGGATTGCTCACGTGCTGTGCGAACTGCCGGCTTGAGTTGGGTACCCGTCTTTTCACCACCAATATCTGCGCCAGCAGCAACCCAGTCAATAAAACCCGGAATTGGTGAGAGCGTCACAAAGGTTTTTAGACCCGGAAACTCCGCATGCAACTGTTCGGCAACGCGCTTAATCAAGAAATTACCCATTGAAACGCCACGCAAGCCAGGCTCGCAGTTACTAATGGAATAAAAAGCAGCCACTTTATATTGTGAAGTCTGATGAACGGTCTCCGCCTTTTTATCCACCAAAGGGGTAATCACAGCCGGGATTTCTGGCAAAAGCGCTACCTCAACGAAAATTAAAGGCTCGTTTGGAAGCTGTGGATGAAAAAATGCAAAACATCTACGGTCAGGCTGCAAGCGGCGGCGCAGGTCATCCCAGCCATCAATTGCATGCACAGCTTCATGCTGAATCAGCTTTTCCAAAACCTCCGCAGGCGACTTCCAGTCAACCCGATGCATCTTCAAAAATCCCGGGTTAAACCAAGATGACAAGAGATGACGTAAGTCAAAATCAACTGCAGTTAATTCAGGCTGCTTATCGAGCAATTGCAATAGGTCACGACGCATAGCTACCAAGGCAGCAGTTCCATTAGTTGCGCGATTAAGTCGACGAAATAATTCTTGCCTTGGTGGCTCTGTCACGCGCTGTAATTTAATGTAATTGCGCGCACTTGCTTCTGCTGAAAAATTTTGCGCGGCAGCCATGACTGCGGCGGCATCAGGATTGAGTTTTTCAAATAAAAAATTGAAAAACTTAGAGTGCTGGTCTTTAGAGAGCTTGCGATAGTTGTGGATCACATCGTCAGCCATGCTGACGGCATTCGATTCACCACGCTCCGATATGAGTCGATTGACTGCGCCGGTAACGCGGGAAAAGTAACGGGCTTTTGCTAGCTTTTCAAGCATGTGTATCTCTCAAAGAATTCAACCCAAAATGTGAGGGGGTGTTTACTAATGTATAGCTGCGCCATACCTGAATCAATTAATGAAAGTATATATTCATTAACTTGAAGTTAATTGATTGGCTGGCGTGTTCATGCAGGTTTAGGAATTATTGCGATGCAACATACGGGTTTCAGCCGCTAAAGCGAGGATATTGGGGTTCGATTCATTAGCCTGGAGGTACATTAGGGCAATATGTTGGGTTGCCTGATATTTTGGCAATAAAGGGGTAAATTCAATCGCATCACCCATTAAAGCCTTCACCCGACCAGGCAACAAAGATCTTCCCAGGTCCCCTGAAACCATATTCATGAGAGAAAAGATATCCCCTACCTTCATAACCACATTGGGGGCAAAACCAGCTAACTGGAAAGCTTCATAAAACCCTGAGGTGGTGGCAAAACCATCCTGAAGGGTCAGAAATTTCTCATTCCGGTACTTGGATAAATCAATATTGGCTTCGGCTGGCTTATTGTTTTTTGAGGAAGCCAAAAATAACTGATCCTCAAAAAGAGGGACTACCTGGACACCCTCCGGAAGATCTCTTGTAGGAACTGCCATGACTACTGCATCTACATTTCCCTCGCTGAGCCTCTTCATCAAGTCCTCATTAGATCCCAGATATAAATCAATATCTAAGTCAGGTCTGCGGATTTTGGTGCCCATGATGACTCTAGGAATAATGTTGGCCGTCAAAGAGTACATGGAGCCTAGGCGGATTTGCCCGCTTTCGACCCCGGCTTTGGCTCTGGTCTTTTTCAGGACGCGGTCTACATCTGCTAGTAAATCCGCACTTGCTTCAGCCAAATAAATAGCTGCAGGCAAAGCTTTTAACTGACGTCCATCTTTTACAAATAGAGCGCACCCTATTCCGGATTCCAGAGAATGCAATGCCTTGTGAATGCTGACTGAACTTAAGTGCAACTCTTCCGCTGTTTTAGAAAGGCTGCCGGTTCGAATAAACGAGCACAGCACCTCTAATTTTCGAAGTGTCAGCTCTTCATTTAGCATGAGCTAATTAGTGACTCTTCGATTTAAATGCAGTCATGAGATAGAGGCCAAACAACATCATTGGCACACATAACCACTGACCCATAGATAAACCTAAGCCTAGAAGGCCCAAGAAGGAATCGGGCTCACGCGCATACTCCGCCAAGAAGCGGCAAATACCGTAACCCAACAAGAAAAATCCAGATACCTGACCAACACGTCTTGGCTTGCCTGCATAAATCCAGAGGGTAATGCCCAGGAGCACACCTTCACCAAGCAATTGATAAATCTGTGATGGATGGCGTGGGACGGAATCCACTAATGGGAAAATCATCGCCCATGGAAGATCGGTGGGTCTACCCCATAACTCGCCATTAATAAAGTTCCCCAGTCGACCAAAAGCCAAGCCAAAGGGAACTAGTGGAGCAACCAAATCACTCACGACAAAAAAAGTGGTCTTACGTTTTTTAGCAAACCAGAAGAGCGCAACCAGTACACCTAACAAGCCGCCATGAAAAGACATACCGCCTTCCCAAATTTTAAAAATACTCAAAGGATGAGTTAGATAGAAGCCTGGCATATAAAACAAGGTGTAACCTAAGCGACCACCCAATACCACACCAAGAACGCCAGCAAACAGGAGATCCTCAAGATCTTTATAGGTCCAGCCTAGAGCTTGATAACGTACTGATTTAATGCGTAAGCGACCCAAAAGCAAAAATTGAACGAAGGCCATTAAATACATCAAGCCATACCAATGAATTGCAAAAGATCCAATGCGAATTGCCGCAGGGTCAAACTGTGGGTGAATCAACATAGCTCTTAGCTTTTGGATTGGTCAAAGTTATGCAACTCATGACCCAACTCTCGATAGGCTTTAAAGCGCTCGCGCCCTGCCAAACGCTCCGCCTCATTCACCGTGACCACCTCAACGACTCTAGGAAAGCGCGAGACTAAGGCTGGCACATCAGCAGGCATGCGCATCCCCAAATGAATCATGACATCAGCATGGGGAATGCCATTCAAGGCCGGGGAAGCAAAGTCATCCGTTAGTACTATTGGGGTTTCGCTTGCAGCCTCGTCCTCAATAAAACAATGCGGCAAGAAATCGGTGCTGCTAAATACCCAAAGAAGCTCGTTCAACTTTTTCAGATCCGCCTTCTCGCCGACCATCACAATATTGCGGACTGGTTCACCTGCAGGCGTAGCGCTCCAAATCTTGCGCGTAAGGCGACAGGCGTATTCAAGCTTGTCACTCACATTGCTATGAAAATCAATTCGAGCCATTCAATATATATCCGAGATCTACAGCGCTTACTTGCGCTCGAGCAAGAAGTTCACCAAGAGGGGCACAGGACGACCGGTAGAGCCTTTGGCAGCGCCGCTCTTCCATGCCGTACCAGCGATATCCAAGTGGGCCCATTTGTATTTCTCGGTAAAGCGAGACAAGAAGCATGCCGCTGTCACGCTACCAGCAGGACGGCCGCCAATATTAGCCACATCTGCAAAATTGGACTTAAGTTGCTCGTGGTAAGCCGCATCCAAAGGCAAACGCCATACAGTATCTAAGGAGGCATGACCTGCTTTAGTTAATTCACTTACCAAGCTCTCATCTTCGGAAAATAAACCGCTGTGCACATGGCCCAAAGCAATTACGCAAGCGCCGGTTAAAGTGGCAACATCAATCACTGCTGCCGGTTTAAAGCGCTCTACATAAGTGAGCGCATCACACAGAATTAAACGACCTTCTGCATCGGTATTGAGAATCTCAATGGTCTGTCCAGACATGCTCTTCACAATATCGCCGGGACGAGTTGCTTGGCCTGATGGCATATTTTCACAAGTAGGGACGACTCCAATCACGTTCTTCTTTAGCTTCATTAAAGAAATGGAATACATGGTGCCGATCACTGAAGCTGCGCCACACATGTCGTACTTCATTTCATCCATGGCTTCGCCTGGCTTTAATGAAATTCCGCCAGTATCAAAAGTGATTCCCTTGCCCACTAAAACAATCGGAGCCTCTCCTGCTTTGCCACCTTGATGCTTCATCACAATAAATTGCGGCGGGGTAGCAGATCCTTTAGCAACAGATAAGAATGAACCCATTCCCAAAGCTTCAATTTGTTTGAGCCCAAGTACATCTACTTTCAAAGCAGTCTTTTTACTCAAGCCCTGCGCGGCCTTACCGAGGTAGGTTGGTGTGCAGATGTTTGGAGGAAGGTTACCTAAGTCCTTCGCCAGGTTCATACCCTCTACCATCGCGACACCCTGCTCCACTGCAGGCTTCAGCTCTTTAGCGCAGGCATCGTTACCTGCAAAGATGAGATGCTTAAATATGTCTGCTTGATCTTTTATTTTGAATTTCATAGCGGGCTGACGCACGCCAAAACGATAAGCTTGGTCGCCAGCGTATTGAACAGTAAGGCGCACCTCTTCGGCAATAAAGTCAGCTTTGTGCGCAAGCGCAAAACTTGGTGTAAACCAAAGCGCACTTTCAATGGATCCGCCACTTAAGGCCTTCAAAGCGGCGCGAGCAACCTTGGAATAAGTAGTCAAACTCCGTTCGCTAGCAAGATGTACATCGCCCAAACTCACTAGCAATACTCTTTTTGCTTTAACGCCATTGCTGGACCAAGATTTTTCTGCGCGCAACATACACACCGAGGCTTGCTTGGAATCTAAATCCCCAACAATATTGGCGTGGTTGACTGAGCCTCCGAGCAAGAGATCTAATTCTGGTAAAAATCCCACTTTTGCCTTGGCGCCCTTAGCACCTGAGAAACTATCCAAATCTGCCTTGGAGTATGCCAAAACCAAGCAATCGGTGTTATGGCCAAGCAAGGATTTGAGGGTGGCTCTCTGGAGTTTTAGGCTCTGGAGGTCTGCTTGGGGGAAAATCTTGGTGCTGAATTGAATTGTCATGATCTATTACGGTGTTTTGGTCGATTCAAAAGGGGTAATCTACTAATTTGGGACGTTTATCCATTATCCTCCGACATGAGAATAACTTCCCTTACCTCCAGCAATATAAGCCATTTACAAGCCCGATAACCTTTCAAATCCAGACCTATAAATTCTCATGATTTTTAAACAGGCCCTTCGCCGCGAACTCAGTTTTACGACTGGCGGGGTCTTTTTGGTCTTAGTCACCATTATGGTGACTACCTTAGTGATCCGAATCTTGGGTTATGCCGCTAACGGGGCCGTCAATCCAGAAGATGCGCTCGTGTTAATTGCCTTGGCTACCCTAGGTTATCTTGCGGTTCTTTTGACGGTCTCTCTATTTGTCGCAACCCTCATCGTTCTAGTACGCTGGTACAAAGATTCAGAAATGATTGTGTGGTTTGCTAGCGGCTTAAGCATTACCAATCTCATTCGCCCCATCATGCAATTTGCTACACCGCTCATCATTGTGATCGCGCTGCTGGCCCTTTTTGTCTGGCCCTGGGCAAACCGAGAGTCCACTTTAATTAGTCAACGCTTTCAACAACGTGATGACGTATCCATGGTGAGTGCCGGACAGTTCAAAGAGTCTGCAAAAGCAGAGCGCGTATTTTTCATTGAAGAG